>CAYUGW010000184.1:0-7571 GCA_964444245.1 uncultured Blastocatellaceae bacterium
AGAAAAGTGTCAACCGCAGCAGTTTTTCTGATCGTGAAAACTGCCGATTTTTCCTGTCCGATGGTATTTCTGACTTTTAATGTAAAATCGGCATCGGTCGGCACGGCGGCATCCGGGAAGGAAATATTCGCCGTCACATAATACTGGTTATTGACTGCCGGATTTCGTACGGTGATGTTGTTGACGGTCGCTTGCGACGCATCATTGACCGTCACGATCAAAGCCGAAGGCACGTCGCCGGCGGCACCGACCGCGCCGATCACGACATCTATTCCGGGATCCGGATTTTGAACCAGAAGATTACAATTGACCGGAATCACCCGCTTGCTGAAAAGTTCTAATTGCTGAAACTTAATTTTCGCACCGTGATTTTGCCCATTGCAGTCTCGATAAGTGATTTCTTCAACCAATTCGCTCGAGTGTAAATTGTCGGGATTTGTAATAATAAATTGCCCGCCGCTTCTTGAAGCTATCCGTTTTTGATTATTCCAATCGCGGTATTGAATGGAAAGCCGCTGCGATTCAACTCCGTTTTTGCTATCAATAAACCACGCACCGCTCAGGCGAACTGAACGGCAAACTCCGTCCCAATCAACATAATCAATGGTATTAACATTCGTCGTTCCGCCGCCGATTTCGGGGCGAACTTCAAATTGACGGTCAAACGGATCGGGCGCGGGAATATCCGTGCCGGGAAAATCCGGCAATGTTGCCAGCAGAAATGCGCCGTAAAGTTCCTGATTTCCGGCATCGGTCGTCGTTAATTCGCGCAGATTGATTGTTTGATTGTTTGCATCTATGATCGCCTGATTTAATTTTCCCGGAAGTTCTGAAGCGTTCACTACGCTGATACCCTGCACAATCGCTATCGTTAAGGCGGCAATAATAATAGCTGCCGGACCGGCAACGGCAGTCGCTCCAACCGCTCCCGAAGCCGCCGTCGCCGCCGGCGCAACTCCGCTTCCTACCGCCGCAGTGGCAAAAGGTAAGATAGTAGAAGCTAAAGTTCCGAAGGTAATATTCGCACCGATAACGACTCCGACTACTCCTCCGACTAAAGCGGCTCCGGCTCCGGCTCCGATAATTATGTTTTGACTTGTTCGTATTGATATATCCTGTGCCTCGGGAGTGTATAAATCCTGATAAGCGACAGCCGCGCCGAATTGCTGAAATTCTTCGAATGTCGGAACTTTCGGTCCTGTAAAATAACCCGTATAGCCGGGAAAACAGGAAGCTCCGGGACTGTATGTGTAAGGCGAAGGCGGCTGATAGCCCGCACACGCCAGATTTGTCCATCTGATATATTCCTCTTGCGCTTTCTGCGCGGCGAGAACGCGCCGCGCTTTGATTCTTGATGCGAATTGGTCGAGCGCGATCTGTTCGTCGGGCGTATGCGAAGGCTTTTTTATCAATTCGATAATTCTCGGATAGAGCATCGAGCGGAGTTCGTTGCGTCCGTGCCGCAAGACACGGCTTCGGTCGGTCGGCGGCAGTTTATAGAATTCAATCACGTCGTCAATCGCCTGATTGGTCAGATCGGTTTCGGTCTGCCCGCCGCCGAGCGCGCATTCCTGAATAATTTTATCCGCGCTGTTACAAAAAGCTTGTCCGAAAACCTTCAGCATCGAAGAATCAACCGTCAAAAGCGGCACGAAAATAAGCGTGTTAATGATAAAAAACGACAAAGTCTGCCGGAATCTGAATTTTAATTTCAAAGCGGCGGCAAATTTTTCGAGCCGCGCGGTTTTTTTCGTATTGTCGGTTGTTGATTTGTTTATAGTGTTTTTCATAATTTACCTCACTTTTTTTTCAGTCGCCCAAAAATTCCTTAAACTTTTCAAATTGCCCGCAAAATAGAGCGCAGCATTATTAAATTGTCTTTTGCGACAAAACCGCGTGCGCCGGATTCCGTTGCCGCTTCTCTCAATTCGGCATCATCGAATTGCGTAACCAGTAAAATACAGGCTTCGGGAAAAATGCGGAGAATTTCTCCGGTCGCCGTCAGCCCGTCCATCCGTTTCATCTGCCAGTCCATCAATACCAGATCCGGCTGAAACTCGATATAGTCGGAGAGTGCAAACGCCCCGTCCGAACATTCGCGGACTTCATCGAATGAAGCGGGCAAAAACCGGCGAATCATCCGGCGCATTTGCGGGTTGTCGTCAACTATTAAAACTTTCATTTGCGTTTCGTTCCGAATTAAAAAATTCCTTTATGAAAATAAGGATATGCCGAAACAAACGGCTTGAATATCCGTTTGCTTGCGTAATCGGGCATCGGCAGAGATGCGTAATTTCGGGTATGTATTCTTACTTAGAGGGGAAGGAAAACCGGTTAATTCAGTTAGTTAAGTAAAGCCTGTGCGTAATTCAAAAATATTGAAAGAAATCTCTTCGGAATAAAAGGTGATAGAACAAATTTAGAAGTTCATTTTTTAACCTATCACCTATCACCTTTCACTTCTCACCTATTCCGAAAGGACAAAATGTTGAAAAATAAACCATTTAATTATGCACAGGCTTCATTTAATGAAGCGCAAATCAATTAAAGTTCGGATTTATGCGTGATGGCGAATTTAACGAGAGCTAAACTGCCGCGCAGATTTAATTTGCGGCTGATATTGAGGCGGTGCGTGTCAACCGTGCGGTGGCTGATAAAAAGTTCTTTGCCGATTTCTTTGCTCGTTTTGTCATCGGCGATGAGTTTTAAAATGCGGCGTTCGGTCGGTGAGAGCAGATCGAGGCTCGGAACATCATTTCTTAAGTTTTCGGTGCGGCGGCGGCGATTGAGCAAAAGAGCGGATAATGCCGGACTGATAAAAGCTCTGCCGGCGGCGACCGATTTGATTCCCGCGACAATATCGGTCGTCGCGCTGTCTTTTAAAACATAGCCTTTGACGCCCAAATCCATCGCCGATTGAAAAACTTCGTCTTCGCTGTGCATCGTCAGAAAAACGATTTCAACCGCAATTTTCTTGCGCTCGAGTTCGCGCACGACCGCAAAACCGTTCATTTTCGGCATATCGATATCAAGCACGGCAATTTCGGGTTTTTGCGTTTCGATCAATTGCAAAGCCGTTTCGCCGTCGCCTGCTTCGCCGACAATTACTAGAGATTTATCGGCTTCGATCATTTGCCGCAAGCCCTGCCGGACAATCGGGTGATCGTCGGCGACGACGATTTTGATTTGGTTTTCCATTTTTATTTTTTTGTTTCGCGCAAAGGTATTTTTATTAAAATTGTCGTGCCTTCGCCGATCCCGGTTTCGATCTCCTGCGTGCCGCCGAGCATTCTGATGCGTTCGCTCATTCCGAAAAGACCGAATCCGCCTTTTCGGGCATCACTGCCGCGCCTCCGCGTATTTATATCAAATCCCTGCCCGTTATCGGAAATCAAAACAGTCAGATTGCGCTTGCTTTTTTTGAGCAGAACTTGCACTTCGGTCGCCCCGGCGTGTTTGACGATGTTGCTCAGGCTTTCCTGAATTATCCGGTAAATGCTCATTTCGGCTTCGCTTTCAAAAAGATTGTCAATCTCGTCAATTTCCGTCTGAATCGAAAGCTGCGCCGTTTCTCCGATCTTATTTAAAAACGCTGAGATCGCTTTTTTCAAACCGAGCTGATCGAGCAGATAAGGACGCAGATTATAGGAAATTTCGCGCACTTCATTGATTGTCTGCGCCGTCTGCGCGGTAATCAACTCGAGTTGTTTGCGGGCGTTTTCGTCCGTGACCGATTCCGCTCCCCAAACAGCTCGATTTTTAATCATCGCCAAACTCTGCCCGATTGAATCGTGCAGTTCGGCGGCGATCCGGCGGCGTTCACCTTCGTGAACACTTATCAGCCGGCGCGAGAATTCTTCCTGCGTTTTTCGGGCGCGTTCGAGCCGGGAAACGCGGGCGCGGTAAATTGCATAAACAAGCACGAGAAAGATTAGTAAACATATTCCGTAAAACAGCCAGGTTCGATAAAAAGGCGGTTTGACGTTTATTTTAATGCTCGCGCCCGTTTCATTCCAGACATTATCGCTGTTGGCGGCGGTTACTCGAAAGACATATTCGCCCGGCGATAAATGCGGATAAAAAGCGGTACGCCGCACTCCGGCTTCCGTCCAATTTTCGTCCAAACCTTCGAGCCGGTAGCGAAACCTGACTTGTTCGGATTTAATAAAACTGAGTCCCGTGTAGTCAATTTCGAGGTTTTCCTGTCCGGGCTGAATCTCGAAAGACGTTTGAAAATTATTTATATTTTCGTTGTCAATTCGCACCTTTTCGATGACGACCGGCGGCGGCAGAGGATTGAAGGCAACGGCTTCGGGATCGAAAATCGCCACGCCGTCCTGTGTCGGAAACCAGAGCGTGCCGTCGCGCCTTCCGGTTCCGGCGGGTTGTCCGCCGCCGTTGGCTTCGGTCGAGAGCATTCCGTCTGATTTGCCGAACGATGTAGAAATAACAGTCTGCCGATTTCCGTCGGCAAATTCGTTTAATTCGGCGCGGCTGACGCGGTAAATCCCCTGATTGCTCGACATCCAGAAATTGCCGCGCGCGTCCGGCAGAATCTGAAAAACGCCGTTGCTGAAAAGTCCTTTTTCCTTAGTGTAATTGGTAAATTTTCCGTCCTTTAAGCGCGACAAGCCGCTTTCGTAAGTTCCGATCCAGAGCATTTCGTCTTCATCTTCGTAAAGCGCACGGATATGATTTCCGGCTAAACCGTCTTTTTCGGTCAGCGCAGTCAGTTTATCGTCCTTAAATTCGGCGAGTCCTTCGTAAGTTCCGATCCACAGCGTTCCGCCATCGCGGGTTTCCAGAATTGCTTTGACATTATCGCTCGGCAGACCGTCTGTGACCGTCAGTTTTCTGACGTTGCCGCCGTCATACCCGATTAATCCGGCAGTCGTTGCAAACCACAGAACTCCGCGCCGGTCGCGGTGAATATCATAAACAATAAAATCGCCGTATTTTGCACCGAGTTCGTTCATAAAATCGTAAAACTTGCCGTTTTCAAAATACTGTACGCCGTCGAGACCGCCGATCCACAAACGTCCGTCGCGGTCTTCAAAAAGCGATTGAACAAACTGGTAAATCAATCCGTCTGCACTGCCGTAAGTCTTTACCGTGCCGTCTTGAAATTTCGAAAGCGTTCCGAATGAACCGGTCCACATTGCGCCGCGGTGGTCTTCCAGAATCGAATAAACATTCTTTCCGCCGAGTCCTTCATTGGTCGAAAACGGCGTAACGACTTGTTTTGTTAAGCGGCAAATTCCCTTGTCGTTGGTCGTGATCCACAGATTACTTTCGCGGTCGGTAAAAATGTCCTTGACATAATTGCTGGTCAATCCGTTTTTAGAGCCGAAACAGGTCACACGGTTTTGATGCAAACGGCACGCGCCTTCGGTGGTCGAACCGAGCCAAATATCGCCCTGCGAATCCTCTGTAATGACCTGAACGACCGGCGGCAGTTTTCCTTCCGGCTTGACCTCTTCGATGATGCCGTTTTTAAGTTTGAACAATTTGTCCTTCAATGCCCAAAACCAGAGCGTTCCTTTGCGGTCTTCAAACATTTTGACATCATAATAAAAGTTGCTGATTTTCGAAAAAGATTTTTTCAAATTCGGCGGCAAATTATAGACTGTTTTTTTTTCGCCCTCTTTCGCTTCCAAGGCTTCGCCGTTTAATTCCCAACGCGTGCCGGACGGCGAAAAGTAAAGTCTAAAATTGCGATAATCCCGATTTTTTTCATCCGTAAAAGCAACAAACCGCTCGCCGTCAAACCGCGCAATTCCCTCTCGTGTAAAAGCCAGAATGCTTCCGTCCGTTTCTTTTAACACCTCATAAACATAAACGGAAGGCAACCCGTCAGCGGTCGTAAAGGTTTGAAATTCGCCGTTAGGGTTGTAGCGCACCAAACCGCCCGCTTCCGCGCAAATCCAGAGCGCGTTTTCATTATCAACGATCAGATCGGTCAAACGATTGGTCGGCAGATTTCTTGAATTGCTCTTATTAAAAACCGTAAATTTTACGCCGTCAAACCTGGCAAGTCCGTCAAGCGTCGTCAGCCATAGATAACCGTCGGCAGTTTGCAGAATTGAATTAACCGAATTTTGCGGCAGACCGTTATCCGCCGTCCACGAATCGAAACGATATTGCGCCTGGATGGCAATTGTCAGAGATAAAAGCCAAAGCAGACAACCCGATAAATGTTTTCGCCTGGTCATAAACTTGATAGATTTAATTGCAAATCTATCATAATTCCTTTGAGCTTTGGTTGACAAAATTCTTCAACTTTCTCTTTTGTGCAATGATTTCCGCCGTGCGCCGGTGATGTTCGCCCGCGTCACCATCGGTCAGAGAAGTTTCAAAGTAATGAAGAATTAAAAAATCGCGGAAATACTCGCGCAGTTCGCCGCTCTGTAATAAAAACGGCGAGTTTTCTCTGCCTTCGTCATAAAGATGAATGGTCGCAACAATAATGCCGCCCGCCTTTACGCCCGTTTTCATTTGAGAAAAAAGGTCGCGCTGGAGATAATAAAAATCGCAGATCAAATCAAACGCGTTCGGCTCGATTTCAAATTCGCCTTTTTCCAGATCCGCCGTGCGAAAATCAATCTTAAGATTTTTCGCAGCGGCTCTTTTTCCGGCAATTTCGATTCCGACGCGCGAATTATCAACCGCCGTTACAGTCCAGTTTTTTTCAGCCAGAAAAAGTGCGTTTCTGCCCGCGCCGCACGCCAAATCCAGAGCCTTTCCGGGTTTTAATTTCTCGACCAAACCCTTTAAAAGTTTGTGCGGCTGGGCGGAACAATATTTTCCGCTTCCGTATCTTTCGTCCCAACTTTCCTTCATAATTTGTTAAGCATTTTACTCTACAAACAGGCAAAATGAAATTTCAAACTTCAAATTTCAAATTTCAAATTAAGAGCGTTTTTTGATAATTACCAAGATTGAAAATGTTAAGAAATTTAAAAACCGGAGTATTAAATTTTGCGGTATCTCTAGTTTTTCGATAACTATTTTCAATACAAATAGAAGTTACCGCAGCTTCAGAAGAAAGACTTCGGCAGTAGTTGATAGATGATAACTGTTAGATTCTTTTGGGTTTATTTATCATCTTGAATCTATCATCTTTCATCTTTTCCGAAATTAAAACGCATTTATTTTCCGTTTTTATTTGCGAAGAGCGTAACTTCTAACAAATTTGAAATCTGAAATCTGAAATCTGAAATCACTCGAAAATTCGGCTTGCCATTTTTTGAAGATGTTCGGTATTTTGAACGGAACTTTCCCCGTATTTTGAATTTCTGCGCCAAACATTAGACAATGGTCGCTAAGTAAAGTTAAGTTAATAGCCGATACATTTTACACATATTTAACACTTATAAAATTATGTCAAAACCTTTAGTGCTTAATTTAAGCGAAGTTAGTGCCGATGATGTCGCGCTCGTCGGCGGAAAATGTGCGAGTTTGGGCGAGCTTTTTCGCGAACTGACATCCAAGGGCGTTCGCGCCGTTGACGGTTTTTCGACGACCAGCGAGGCTTATAATCTTTTGCTGAAAACGAGCGGTTTGAAGAAAAA
>CAYUGW010000185.1:0-7567 GCA_964444245.1 uncultured Blastocatellaceae bacterium
AAAATCTCGAAACTTATCACGACTCGATCAGTACTGAAAATTTGTTTGGATTATCTCCAATTTCGGAGAAGCTTTTTTACTCTTTTGAATCTCAGTTTCTGCCGTTTCAAAAATTTCTCGTCGGCAACATACCTCGGGTTGATTTAGTAACTCAGAATTCTGTTGATGGAACAAGTTTAAGAGATTTAGAGATAAAACTAACTGCCTTGCCCGATAATTCGACTTGTAATTTATCGGAAGAAGATTACGGCTGTGAAATTGTTGTTCGTCCCGATACGATTGTATATTTAGCCTGTAGTTTGTTTTCATTTTTTGAAAATCGCCGGGAAGAATTAGATTTGATATTAGCAGAAGAGTTTGAAGAAGTCGGCGATTGGACACAGCCGAATGAAGTTATTCCGTATTTAAGAAGCATCGTTCGTTTTATCAATGAAGTATCTCTGAAAATGCTTAATTTTCAAACTCCTCTCGTAATGCATCCGATTTGGAAAACACAAGGAAAGACTCCTAAGTTAGCTGAAAATTGTTTAGATGTTTTTGTTTGGAGTAATCTGGCATTTATCAGATTATTTGCCAAGATTGCCGAATCGGAAATTCGAATAAATCAAATTACCCGTCAATTACGGACTTTGATTTGGCTCTTTAAGATGCTTTACGATTTTAGTAAAACCGGACAAGTCAATCACCGCAGAATTATTGATTCACTATCTTACAATACCAGAAATGATAAAGCCTTTGCTCTAAGCGGAAGAGTGACACACGCTTTTATGCAAGGCGAAATTTTACGCAGTCCACGCATTACTAAAGATGAAATAAAGAATATAATTTTAGGCGGCGGACAGAATCTTTTAAGTCCTGAAAGACGTTTTGACGCGATAGTTTTTAATTCACCGGATTTGTTTTAAGTTATGAATACGATAGATTTATTTTCAGGTTGCGGCGGTTTATCGCTGGGTTTTCAAAATGCCGGCTTTGAAATTAAAGCGGCATTTGATAAATGGCAGCCTGCAATTGATGTTTATAAAGCTAATTTTTCTCATAAAATTTTTAATTTAGATTTATCCGAAGATTCCGCAATAGAATTACTTAAATATTTTTCGCCGCAAATGATTATCGGAGGTCCGCCGTGTCAAGATTTTTCGAGTGCGGGTAAACGTGATGAAACGCTTGGCAGAGCAGATTTGACTTTGACTTTTGCCGAAGTCGTAACCGAACTGCTTCCCGAATGGTTTGTGATGGAAAATGTTTCACGAATCGAAAAAAGCCGAATTTTGAGCGAAGCAAAAAGTATTTTCAAAAAAGCAGGTTATGGTTTAACCGAAAAGATTTTAGATGCAAGTTTTTTCGGAGTTCCTCAAAAGAGAAAAAGATTTTTTTTAATCGGACATCTTGAATCTTCGGACAATTTTTTAGAGATTTATTTAGAGAAAAATCAATCATCCCGTCCGATGACGGTTTTTGAATATTTAGGCAACAGTTTAGACACGGAATTTTACTATCGGCATCCGCGAAGTTATAAGCGTCGGGGAATTTATAGTATTCACGAACCGAGTCCGACTGTTCGCGGAGTAAATCGTCCGATTCCTAAAACTTATGTTAAGCATCCTGGAGATGCTTGCGCTCCCGATGGGGAAGTTCGACCTTTGACGACAATTGAAAGAAGTTACTTACAAACTTTTCCAAAAGACTTTACATTTTTTGGAAATAAATCGGATTTAGAACAAATGATTGGAAATGCAGTTCCGGTTAAATTAGCGGAACATATTGCCGATTGTATTAAAAAATATCAGGCAGATGTAAAAGAAAACAGAATAATTCAAGCAAAACAATTAGCTTTTCAATTTTGAGGGGAAAGAAAAATGACAAAATATATTTTCGTAACGGGCGGCGTGGTTTCGAGTTTGGGCAAAGGTTTGGCGGCGGCTTCGATCGGGTGTCTGCTCGAATCTCGCGGTTTGAGCGTGCAGATGATGAAGCTCGATCCTTATATCAATGTTGATCCGGGAACGATGTCGCCGTTTCAGCACGGCGAGGTTTTTGTAACCGACGACGGCGCGGAAACCGATTTGGATTTAGGGCATTATGAAAGATTTACACACGCGAAATTGTCGCAGGCGAATAATTGGACAAGCGGCAGAATTTATCTTTCGGTCATCGAAAAAGAGCGGCGCGGCGATTACTTGGGGAAAACGATTCAGGTCATTCCGCATATTACCGACCGGATCAAAGAAGCGGTGCGCGTCATTACCGATAATGAAAAGCCGGACATTTTGATCGTCGAGATCGGCGGAACGGTCGGCGACATCGAATCGCTGCCGTTTATGGAAGCGATTCGCCAGCTCGGCAATGAAGAAGGCAGAAACAATGCGATTTTCGTACACGTAACGCTCGTTCCGTTCATCGCCGCCGCCGGAGAATTAAAGACGAAACCGACGCAGCATTCGGTCAGAGAATTGCGCGAAATCGGTATTCAGCCGGATTTACTTTTGTGCCGTTCGGATCGCCCTCTGCCGCTCGATCTGCGTCGTAAAATCGCGCTTTTCTGCAACGTGCAGGAAAGTGCCGTCATTTCCGCGCTCGATGTGCCGACGATTTACGAAGTTCCGCTCGCTTTTCACGAACAAGGGCTTGATGAACTGATCGTCGAACTTCTGCATTTAAAGGAAGAATTTCCAAACGCTGATCTGAAAAAATGGCGCGAACTCGTTTCGACGATCAAAGAACCGAGCGAAGGAACAGTAAAAATCGGAATTATCGGAAAATACGTCGAACTCGAAGATTCCTATAAATCTCTGCGCGAGGCTCTGACACACGCGGGCGTGGCAAATAATCTGCGCGTCAAGGTGAAATGGGTTGAGTCAGATGATTTGATGGAAGACGGTTATGAAACGCGGCTTCAGGATTTCGACGCGATTCTCGTTCCCGGCGGTTTCGGCAAAAGGGGCGTGGCGGGAATGATTCGCGCGATAAAATACGCGCGAAAATCCGGAACGCCGTATTTCGGAATTTGCCTCGGAATGCAGACCGCTTGCATCGAATTTGCACGAAGCGTCTGCGATCTAAAGGAAGCCGATTCGACCGAATTTAACGAAGAAACGGAATTTCCCGTGATTTTTAAGTTAAGAGATTTGGTTGATGTCGAAGAACTCGGCGGCACGATGCGCCTCGGGGCTTGGGATTGCGAACTGAAAGAAGAAAGTCTGGCGCGCGAAATATACGGCGGCGCGGCGACGATTTCCGAACGCCATCGCCATCGTTTTGAATTTAATCCCGAATTTCGCGGTCGGCTCGAAGAAAACGGTCTTGTTTTCAGCGGAATTTCGACAAACAAAAAATTCGTCGAAATGATCGAACTCCCGCGCGAAACGCATCCGTTTTTCGTCGCCTGTCAATTTCATCCCGAATACAAATCGAAACCCTTAAAAGCGCATCCGCTCTTTGTTTCATTCGTCAAAGCCGCTTGGGAAAACCGTCTGCAAAGCGAGAATTTAAAGGACGACGTAACCAGCGATAAACAGATAGAAATTCCTGAACGCGCGATTGCGGCGAACGAAGAATGATTATTGAATTTCGGGAAAATACTGTAATAATTAACTTATGCAAAAGTTTGAAGTTGGAAATGTAACATTCGGGGGCGGAAATCTAACCTTTATTTTAGGTCCGTGCGTCGTTGAAAATCATCAGCATGCGCTTTTTATGGCGCAGGAAATTAACGATATTTGCGCGGCAGTCGGCGTTGAATTTGTTTATAAATCTTCGTTTGATAAAGCAAATCGAAGTTCGATCGAGAGTTTTCGCGGCGACGGAATGGATTTCGGTCTGGAAGTTCTGGCGCAGGTTAAAAAGGAGATCGGCGTTCCGGTGATAACGGATATTCACGAACCCTGGCAGGCGGAAAAAGCGGCGACGGTTGCCGATATTTTGCAGATTCCGGCGTTTTTGTGCCGTCAGACCGATCTTTTGATCGCGGCGGCAGAAACGAAAAAAGCCGTAAATGTTAAAAAAGGACAGTTTCTCGCGCCGTGGGATACGAAGAATATTGTTGAAAAATTGCAGCAGGCGGGTGGCGAAAAAATTCTTTTAACCGAACGCGGCGCGAGTTTCGGTTACAATAATCTGGTCGTAGATTTCAAGAGTTTTCCGGTGATGAGAGGTTTCGGCGTGCCGGTTGTTTTTGACGTAACGCATTCATTGCAGCTTCCGGGCGGACTCGGCAAGGCAACGGACGGACTTGCCGAATACATCGAATACTTTGCCCGGGCAGGTGTAGCGTGCGGCGTGGATGCGGTTTTTATGGAAGTTCACGATAATCCCGCCAAAGCTCCAAGCGACGGTCCGAATCAATTGCCTTTAAATAAATTGGAAAAACTTTTGCGAAAGCTGAAGCAAATTCACGAATTGGTAAACGAGAAATAATTTCTGATATGAAAATAAAATTTAAGTCAGTTTTATATTCCTTAACTGTTATTTTGTTTTTATGCTTTGGCAGTTTTGCCCAAGCTCCGAAAACGAAGGGAAAATATACGAAAGAAATAAAAGAACCAGTGAATGCTCATATATTAAATGAAATTGATATGGGTAAAGTTAAGAGAATTCGAGGAAAACTTTATATTGGTGACCACGATATTCCAATTAACTCAATTATTTCAGTTTATAAAATATCAAATGATAAATCTGAATTTCTTTTCTCGTATTTGGTTGGAGCAAATGGAAAATTTGATTTTAAGAAATTGAAAAAAGGAATTTATCTTTTAATGACTGGAACAACAGATGCTTCTTTCAATCAAAATAATGTCAAAGTCATTCTTGCTCCACAAGACGATGACAGTTCAGATGAAGATTTGCAAATTCCGATGGAAGTCGGAACTTAAAAATTTATGTCATTAATTGTAGTTGATGTCGAAGCCGACGGCGCGATTCCGCATAAATATTCGATGGTTTGTTTCGGTGCGGTCGTTGTCGAGCCGAGCCTTTCAAAAACTTTTTACGGGAAAACAAAGCCGGTTTCCGAAGAATGGAATGAACAAGCCTTGGCGGTCAGCGGTTTTTCGCGTGAAGAGCATCTGACTTTTGACGAGCCGAAAGATGTAATGCTCGCCTTTGACGAATGGATAAAGGCGAATTCAAACGGTCAGGCGGTTTTTATATCAGACAATCCGGCGTTTGACTGGCAGTGGATAAATTATTATTTTCATTTCTTTCTGGGAAAAAATCCGTTCGGCTTCAGCGCGAGAAGAATCGGCGATCTTTATGCAGGACTTGAAAAAGATTTTTTCGCCGCTTCGAGATGGAAAAAATTCAGAAAAACAAGACATACGCATAATCCGGTGGACGACGCGCTCGGAAATGCCGAAGCACTTCTTCAAATTCGTGAAATGGGTTTGAAATTTCCTTTTTAAAAAACTTATGAAATTTTTAAGATCAGCAGTTATTTTTACATTTTTAATATTAAGCATTTTTACATCTTTAATAAATGCACAAAATGAAGTTCGGGTTTCGAGAACCTGGGAAGTTCAGAAATATGACATTACCGCGACCTTGCCGCAGAGCGAAACAGAACGGAATGTAACGATCAAAGCGGTTTTGAATGTCAAGAACACTTCCGGCAATCCGGCTTCAACGCTGACTTTGCGGATAAATGAAAATGCCGATGTTTCCGCGGTGAGAATCAATGATGCAGCCGCCGATTTCAGCAAAGGGCAGGAAAAAGTCTCGAGTGCGAGCAGTTTGCAGAGAATAATCGTGCGGCTGGCTTCGATTCAACCCGGCGCGAGCATAAATGTTTCGGTTGATTATAAATTGAATGTCAAGGAAAATTCCGGTGTTAGTGCGCTGTCGCCGGTCGGTTCGCAATTTTTACCGCTTTCCTTCTGGTATCCGACACCGAACAGTTGGTTTTTCGCTCGCGGCGCGGATTTTGCGCCGTTTGATTTAACGGTCGTTTCCGCCAATAATGACGTGGTTTCTGCAGGCGAAAGCGGCGCGGGTTCGGGAAATGCAAATAAATCCTTTAATCAAAAATTATACGGACAGCCTTTTTTCGTCAGCGGAAACTGGGATTTGATAAATTCCGGCGGCATCGCGGTTTATTTGCCGAAAGGCGCGGACGCAGAGCAGAAAAAACGCGCCGAAGAAGTCACGGCATTTACGGCGGAAGCAAAAACTTTTACTGAAGGTCTTCTTGGAACTGCGCCGAATGTTCCTCTAAGAATTGTTTCCGTCGGTCGCGGCGCGGGTTTTTCCGGCGGCGGCACGATTTTTGTCGAAGACAGCCTTTTTAACCGGCAAAAAATTGATTCGCAAACGGCGATGAATATTGCCGAATCAATCGCTAAAATCTGGCTCGGGAATGCGGTTTTGGTTGACGGCGACGGATATGGCGCGATTCGCGAAGGTTTATCACGCTATATCGCCACGCAGTTTTTAGAGAAAAAATACGGAAAGGAAATTGCCGACATCGAGCGTTTGCGCCAGCGCGTAGCTTACGCGGCGGTTTCCAAACGCGATTCGCCTCTGCGGATTTCTTCGCCGCTTGACGATTATTATTATGCTTCGGTGGCGAATAAAGGCGCGATGCTCTGGCGTTTGCTGGCAAATAAAGTCGGGCAAGAAGAGTTTTTTAAGACACTTCGTTCGCAAATGGACGGCAATTTTATTGATTTAAATAAAATTCGCTCGGCTTTTCCGTCTCAAAAAGTACTACTCGATTATCAAATAGATGAAGTTTTGGATATGAATCTATTAGTCGGTTTGCCGCAGACGATTGGCGGCGAAACAAAAAGTGCTTTGCGAAATACAGGTGCGATCGAGGTCACGGTTGATGTCGTGGCAATAACTTCCACAGGTGAAAGATCAAAAATTCAAGCGACGATTCCCGCCAAAGGATTCGGCGAAGCGGTCTTTAAAACGTCGAATAAAATTGTCCGAACCGAGATTGATGTTGAAAAACTCTATCCGCAAACCGAATATACGGACGATGTTGTCCCGCGCGAGTCTGAGGAGAGCGACGCAATTTTAAGCATTAAACGCGCTTTTGATAAGCAAGATTACGCATTGGCGGAAAAAAATGCGCGGGCAACCTTGCAGCTTTTGCCGCGTTTTGACGATGCGAGAATCTGGCTTGGACGCACACTTTTGGCGCAGGGAAAAGTTACGGATGCCGAAAGAGAATTTCGGGCTGTTTTGGATGAAAAACTTCCCACTTCGAGAAGTCTGGCGTGGGCAAATTTCGGTTTGGGAGAAATTGCTCTGAGAACAGGGCAAAAGGCGCAGGCGGCAAAATATTTCGATCAAACGATAAAAGCCGATGCCGAATACGGCGCAACTTTAATGGCAAGACAAGGCAGAAATAGAACAGATGTTTCTGCTGTCATTGATGAAAGCATTAAAAACTTTTTCGCTCAATTTGATAAAGCGGCAATTTCCGGTCGAAAAGCCGATGTCGATGCTCTGATTGTTTCAGGCGAGATCCCGCGATTTGCCGGAGGAGTTGCCGGAGCGCAAATCTGGCAAACAAAAATTATGAATGTGGATAAAATAGATGCAAACAATGTTTTGGTTGAAACTG
>CAYUGW010000186.1:0-7517 GCA_964444245.1 uncultured Blastocatellaceae bacterium
CAATTCAAAAATTGCAAAATTCTAAATTTAACCACTAATTGTCAAAGAGCCAAAATTAAAAAAGTTTTTTTGATGAATTGTTTTTGGCAGTTTTATGCTAACTTACGATTTCAAATTTTTCATTTTTTTAATACGGAAAAATTGCCTATCTAAAGACATTTAAATACAACGAAATTGAACGAAAGAAACGGAAAAATTATTTACTCGATCTCCGGTCCGACGGCTTCCGGGAAAACCGAAATCGGTGTCGAACTAGCTCTGCGGCTAGGCAACGCCGAGATCATAAATTGCGATTCGGTGCAGATTTACAAGGGAATCCAAATCGCCACGGCAAAACCGAGCGTAGAAGAAATGCGCGGCGTTGTGCATCATTTGATTGATTACGTTGCGCCGGAGATCAAATATACAGCCGCCGATTGGGCGCGGGATGCGGGCGAGAAAATCTTTGAAATCGAAGCTCGCGGACGAATTCCGATTCTGGTTGGCGGCACGGGTTTTTATCTCAGAACCTTGCGCGAGCCGCTTTTTGAAAGCCCGAAAACCGATGAAAAACTGCGCGAACGCCTTAATCAAATCAGACACGAAAAAGGCGCGGAGCATCTGCACAGAATTCTGCAAAAAGTTGATCCGAAATCCGCCGAAAAACTTTTTCCGCGCGATTATGTGCGCTCGATGCGGGCTTTGGAAGTATTTTTTCAAACCGGCGAAAGGTTTTCCGGGTTGCAGCCGAACCGCGCCCAACCGCCGGAATTTGCGGCAAGAATCGAGCTTTTTGTTCTGAATCCGCCCAGAAATTTACTTTATGAAAAAATCAACCGGCGCACCGAAATTCATTTTGAAAACGGATTGGTCGAGGAAGTAAAAGCCTTGCGCGAAAAAGGTTTGCGCGACGATACGAACGCGCTCGGCGCACACGGCTACCGGCGCGTTTGCGAATTTTTGCGCGGCGAACGCACCCTCGAAAGCGCAATCGAGCAGACCAAGCAAGACATCCGCAATTATGCCAAACGCCAGATAACCTGGTTTCGCCGCGAAGAAAATGCGATTTGGCTCGACGGGTTCGGCAGCGAAAAACAAATACAGGAAAAAATTTTGGAACTGATCGTTATGGCAAAAAGGAATGCGCGTTGACCTTGAAATAAATTTTTTCCCATTTTGAAAATAATAATAATTTTCTGACAGATTAATGATTCGATGTTTTAACTTCCGGCTTTTTTCTAAATGATTCTTGTATGTCAGGGTTAAATTGTTATAAACTTGTGTCTGTTATCGTAAATAGAGGTTAATAAAAGAGAAAACGTAATGGAAAAACAAACTGTCCAGAACATTCAGGATGCGTTTCTGAACACGGCGCGTCGGGAAAGGTATGGAATTGTAATTCATCTGATGAATGGGGAAAAACTTTCGGGCAGAATCAAAAGTTTTGATAAGTTTTCAGTTTTAATTGATACAGGCGGGCATGATTATTTGGTTTTTAAACACGCAATTTCAACAATTTCACAGTCGCGCAGAAATAACGAGTCGGATTAGAACATTTTGCAAGGGAAATTTATAACTTTTGAGGGAATAGACGGAAGCGGCAAAACCACGCAATTGCGGATGATTGCCAACGATTTGCGGGTAGAGGGTTTTGACGTGCTGACAACCTGCGAACCGGGAGGAACTCCGCTCGGTCGCCGCTTGCGTACCACTTTGCTCGAGACCGAAGAAAATGTCGCGCCGATGGCGGAACTTCTGCTTTTTGCCGCCGACCGCGCTCAGCACGTAAATTTTCTTGTCAAACCCGCATTAGCCGAAGGAAAAATCGTCGTTTCCGACCGCTTCGCCGATGCCACCGCCGCATATCAGGGCGCGGGACGCGGTTTTGATAAAACAACGATTAAACAAATTATTAGACTTGCGACCGATGGGCTGAAGCCGGATTTAACACTCTTTTTCGATCTTCCGATTGAAAAATCTCTGATGCGTACAAACTCCAGAAATGATGCCGGCGAGATAAAAAACCGGATGGATTTTGAAACGGCGGAATTTTACGCCCGCGTGCGCCAGGCTTATCTTGAAATTGCCGAAAAGGAAAAAAAGCGTTTCCGCATCATTGACGCAAGCGGCTCGATCGAAGAAGTTCATCGCAAGGCTCTGGAAGTCATTTTGGAATTTCTTAATAAAAAGTAAGACAAATGAGAAATTAAAAGTGATAAATGATTTTTCCTCGTGCTTTCTATTTATAAAATATCCTTGATTTTTCGTCTAACAAATTCACTTCTCATTTTTCACTTGATTTTAAAACTATGTTCGACAATTTCATCGGCAATGATCGCATTAAACAGGTTTTCAAACGACTGATAAAAACGGAGCGTGTGCCGCATTCGCTGCTTTTTGCCGGAGAATCGGGAGTCGGAAAAAAGCAGCTTGCCTTTGAACTGGCGAAATCGTTTTTATGTAATGCGCCGCAAGATTTTGAATCGTGCGGCAATTGTGCGGCTTGCCGCCGGGCTTCAAAGTTTAATTTTCCAAAGCCTGACGACCGCGATGCTCACAAAAAAATGATCTTCAGCGACCACGCCGATCTCGGTCTGGTCATTCCATATAATCGAAATATTCTGGTTGACGCGATCCGCGATCTCGAAAAGGAAGCGAATTTTCGCCCGTTTGAAGCCAAAGCGCGATTTTTTATTATCGAAGAAGCCGACAAAATGAATGATGCGGCTTCAAACGCGCTTTTAAAGACTCTGGAAGAACCGCCCGCGACTTCCTATATTTTTCTGATAACTTCGCGCCCCGATTCCCTTCTGCAAACGATTCGCTCGCGCTGTCAGACAATTCGTTTTGCACCCGTCGAAGCGAAAAAAATCGAAGATCATCTGCTTTCGACGCAAAAATTTTCTCCGGCAGATGCCGCGCTTTTAGCGAAAATCTCACGCGGAAGCGTCGGACGTGCGCTGGAAACCGATCTGCAAACCTTCAAAAACGGGCGCGAAGCGATGCTCAAAGTGCTGGAAAGCCTTTTTTTCCGCGAAGACCGCGCCGCGCTTCTGCAAGCGGGCGAAGAAATGAGCGATGCGAAATACAAGGACGAATTTGAAACACGCCTCGAAATTCTGCAAACGCTGATTCACGATGTCTGGAGTCTGGATTTGGGCAAGGACGATTTGATAAACGCCGATATTCGCGCTGATTTAGAAAAATTCGCTCGAAATTCCGAACGCAAAAGACTCGCCGATTGGATCAACGAGATCGAAACCCTGCGCGAAAATCTAAGTATTAATCTCAACCGCAAAATCGCCACTGACGCACTTTTTATGCAGATGGCAAGCCGCTGAGATTTTGCGGAACAATTCAAGAAAAACGGTGTCTAATCGAAGTATGAAATTAAAAAAGATTCTGATTTTTCTGCTGATCGCGGTGTTTTGTATTTCTGCTTCGAGCGTGTTTGCACAAAAAAAATCGAAAAAAAAATCTTCCGCCAAATCGCTAAAAACAAAGCAGAAAAAACAGCCGAAAACAATTTCCGGCGGCGTTGTGAACGGCAAAGCGATAAATTTGGCTACGCCTGTTTATCCGCAAGCCGCAAAAATGATCAGTCTTTACGGAGAAGTCAAAGTTAAAGTTTTGATTGATGTTGACGGCAAAGTTTTAACTGCGGAAGTTATTTCAGGAAATCCGATTCTGCGAACTTCGAGTATAAATGCGGCTTTGAAATCGGAATTTGCACCGATAAAAATCGGCGGCGAATTTGTCAGAGTCAGCGGGCGTATTCACTATATTTTTCTGCCGACAACGCTAAACTGGCTGGAAATCGGCTATATTCTGCAAAAACCTTGGTCTGCCTTTTATTCATCACTAAAAATAGAAAATTATTTTCCAATCGGTTTTGAGCAAGAAGTGCAATTATTAAATCAAAAAGTGGAAAATCCGGATGAAATCAGGCAATCTGTAATTGCTTCTATTCAAAGCAAATTAAGCAATAAACCGAAATCCGCCTGGCTTTTCTCGGTTGGATCGGTTTTAGGAAAATTAAAAGAAAATTGCTGCCGCGTTGAAGAAAAAACACAAATTTCAGCGCAGGAAATAAGAGTTTTAATCCAAACAAAACCGGAAAATATATCTTCCGGTTTAATTTCAAAGCTTGAAAAACTCGTCTTTTACATTGAAAATCCGCCGGAAAATACAAATCCTCCAGCCGAAGACAACAAAGTATATAAAACGCTGAAAAATTTGGAGCAAAACTTTCCGCTCTTCGGTAAATAATTCTTTACCTTTTCCGATTTAATCTCTAAAATTAAAACAAAATTTTACGAAGGAATATTTAATGAAAAAACAGACTCTTTTAATTATTGCAATTTTACTCTCTGGCATTTCAATTATTAATGCTCAACCGGATACAAAAACTATTAGCGGCGGAATTCTTAATGGAAAGGCAATAAATCTGCCGGCACCTAAATTTCCGGCGGCGGCAAAAGCAGTCGGAGCGTGCGGAGCGGTTAATATCAAAGTTCTGGTTGATGAAGAGGGAAACATATTCTCGACAGAAACAGTTTCCGGTCATCCTCTGCTTCGCTCGGCGGCGGAAAAGGCAGCGCGTGAAGCGAGATTCAAACCGACGTTGCTTTCCGGTCAGCCTGTCAAAGTTTCAGGAATACTCGTTTATGTCTTTGCTTGTGATGATAAAAAAGGCAGCACGAGAAATTCTGTTAAAGAAGATGAGGCAAACGCGTCGAATTCAGAAAAACAAGATATATCGCTTCCCAGACGGATGGTATTTACGGATTCGCCGAATGGTTCAGGACAAAGCAGCGGAATAAAAACAATTTCCGGCGGCGTTGTAAATGGAAAAGCGTTGAGTCTTCCGGCTCCGACTTTTCCTTTGGCGGCAAAATTGGTCAGAGCGGGCGGGGCAGTTGCAGTGCAGGTTTTGATTGATGAAGAAGGAAATGTGCTTTCGGCAAAAGCGGTTTCCGGTCATCCTATACTTCGGTCGGTTTCGGAACAGGCGGCACTTAAATCGAAATTCAAACCGACATTGCTTGAAGGAAATCCGGTCAAGGTTTCGGGCATAATTTCTTATGTTTATAATATTCCGATGTCTTTTATCGAGGTCGGTTATGAACTGGCGCGGGTTGAAAAATCGGTTGCCAACGCAAATACTTTTCCGGCTTTCAGAATCGAACATTACTTACCGAAAGACTGGATTCAGGAAAGAGAAGATGTCAAGAAAATCGGTGATTATTTCAAGGCGAAAGAGTTTGAAAAAACCGCTCCGCCGCCCGAAACCGAAGAAAGTAAAAGCGTTGAAGAAGAAAAACAATCGAGCAGCGCAGATATTGTCAAAACTGCTCCCGTCGGTGTTTCAACGCTACCCCGTATCAGCGCAACATCTTCCGGAAGTTCCCGTTCCGGTTCTCCGACAATGATTGATTTTAAAACATTCAATCCGGGCGAATTTTCTCAAAATCTGCAACCTAAGATTCAAAACCGTTTGAGTTCCGACGAGAAAAATCTCTGGTATTTCAATCTCGGGAAAATTTTGGGAAATATAAGTGCCGAAATCGAAGATGTTGAAAAAATGCAAAAAAATGCTGCTGATCTCAAACAACTTGTCGAAAATACTCCTTTAAATGTTGCCCCGCAATTAAAAGAAGTAATTGCAGCCATTTCCGAAGTTTCCGGGCAAATGCTTTCAACCGAACAGAAAACGGAATTATTAAGCCGAATCAGAGCAATTAAAAATTTATCGGATCAAGGTCTTTAATTTTATAAATGAAGGAAAAACTGATGAAAAAACAAAATCTTTTGATAATTATAGTTTTATTGTTTTGCAGTTCCGTTATTTTTGCACAAGAAGCGGTCAAAACAATTTCGGGCGGCGTGGTCAACGGGAAAGCGGTCAGTTTGCCTGCGCCTGCTTATCCGGCGGCGGCGCAGGCGGTCGGCGCACAGGGCGCGGTCAGTGTTCAGGTTTTGATTGATGAAAACGGAAATGTGGTTTCGGCAAACGCGGTGTCGGGGCATCCGCTCTTGCGTTCGGCAGCGGTAGGTGCGGCGCGAAATGCGAAATTTCGCCCGACTCTGCTTCAAGGGCAGCCCGTAAAAGTTTCCGGCGTAATAACTTACGTTTTTAATGCGTCAAGACCAAATCCGGCTGACGAAAGCGGCTCTGCGGGCGATCTTCCGGCAAATACGCCGCCCCCGCCTAATGAAGATCAAAATACCGATAAACTCGATTATCTGGCACTCGGCGCGATTATCAGAATTTTGACCAAAATCAATGCCGATGACAACTTAAATGCTGTTGCTCAAAAATTCTTTAATGATTTTGCAGAAGGTTTGGGATCGGAGGATTTACCCGAAGAACTCGCTTTTATCAAAGAGCTTGCGACCGCGCCGAAGGAACGCCGCGCCGAGCTTTTAAGTGTGTTCAGTTCGACATTAAGACAATCGGCTTCGAATAATCAGATGTGGTATGTCGATTTCGGCGAAGATTTGGGCGATTTGATTGCCGAAACAGTAAAACGCACCGCGATTGGCGGCACGGGCAGTTCGCAGACAAAACTCGGTTTGTTGAAAATCAAGAATTCGCTGAACAGCGCACCGCCGGATTTTCCGATTTTTTTTCGCGGATTGCTGGTCGAAACCATCGAATTCAGCGAACGAAATAACCTTGCCGATGTTGATATTTTATCGGAACTCGATGATAAAATAATGGAGATCGGCGATCTTATTTTTGAAGAAAACGAATAAGTAAATTCAGTTCGATAAAAGATGAGAACAAATTTTGATTTATCGGGCTATTCGTTATTCGCTTTCAGCTATTCGCTGTTTTGTGAGGGAATTTACCGAAGATCAGCCAATAGTGAACAACTAAAAGCGAATAGTTTGTTTTCTAATAATTAGTATTCTTCCATTTTTTATTAATCTCTATTTATGTCGAGTTGAGCAAGTATTTTTTTGAAATGAAACAGGAAAAACATTCGACATTAGAACGCGTTTTGGCGGCGGCGGGAATTCTTGCAGGTTCGGCGGGCGCGTTTGTTGTCGGTTATTTCAATCCTTCGACATCCAATTTTTTCCCGGTTTGCCCGCTTTTTGCCGTTACCGGATTCAGTTGTCCGGGCTGCGGTCTGACACGCGGTTTTCACGCGCTTTTTCAGGGCGACGTTTTATCCGCGCTGCAATTTAATTTGTTTTTGCCTCTATATTTGCTGGTTTTTATTTATATCGGATTTTCGCTTTTGCTGATCGCGTCGAGAGGTCGCGGGCTTTCTAATAAAATTTTTACGCCGGTTTCGATCTACGGATTTTTTATCGCATCGCTCATCTTCGGCGTTTTGCGAAATCTGCCGTTTTATCCGTTTACGCTTTTTTCTCTGTAATCAATTTTTAAGATAGAATCGCCGCAAAAAGACACAAAAAACGCAAAATTTTATTAGAAGCCTTCTCAAAAATACTGATTCGGTCAGTTAATCAAGCCGCTCTCAAGACCGCGTTTCACCGTTATTTTATAGGTGAAACGCGGTCTT
>CAYUGW010000187.1:0-7461 GCA_964444245.1 uncultured Blastocatellaceae bacterium
GGAGCAGAAGCGGAGGAAATAATTCCCTGCAAATTCTCAAAAAACCACGCAAACACGTACATTATTTACTTTTTACTTTTTACTTTTTACTTTTTACTTTAAGCGGTTTCGGCATTTGGTATTTTTTTCTCAAAACCGATTCAACGCAAACGGTCGAAGCGAGCGATTGGGCAAACGCCCGACATTCCCAGCTGACCGATTCGTCCTCAGTCGAAGGTTATCCGAGCCTTTCGCCGGACGGAAAAAATATTGTTTTTGCCGGCGCGTATGAAGCAAACAGCGATATCTTTCTGCTCAGAGTCGGCGGAAAAAATCCGGTAAATTTAACCTCCAATTCCAAAGAAGCCGACACGATGCCCGCTTTTTCGCCCGACGGAAAATACATCGCCTTTCGTTCCGAACGCAATCCGGGCGGCATTTACATAATGGAAGAAACAGGCGAAAATGTCCGCCGCGTTTCCGACACGGGTTTTCATCCGGCGTGGTCGCCCGACGGCAAAAAGATCGTCGTCAGCGATAAAGTTTCATCCGTTCATACAAATCACACTGTCCCGAACAGCTCGCTTTATGTGATAGATGTCGCAACGGGAAATAAAGAAAAACTCGAAACAAAAGGCGATGCAATTATGCCGAGTTGGTCGCCGAACGGTCACCGCATCGCGTTCTGGTTTGTCGCCGAAGGAAAAGCCGGCGAAATTGCGACGATTCCGGCAGAAGGCGGCGAGCCTGCGGTCATCGCTTCCGATGCGGCGGCAGACTGGAATCCGGTCTGGTCGCCCGACGGTAAATATCTCTATTTTGCCAGCAATCGCAACGGAAATATGAGTGTTTGGCGCGTTTCCGTGGACGAAAAAACCGGACGGCAATTAAGCGAACCGGAATCCGTTCCGACACCTTCGAGATACTGCCGCCACATCACTCTTTCACGCAGCGGAAACCTTCTCGGCTACGTCCGCTATGAAAGCAAGTCGAATCTTCAATCAATCGCTTTTAATCCGCAAACTTTGCAATTAGAGGGCGAAGCAAATTGGATCACACGCGGCAACAACGAAATCGGCAATCCGCAGATGTCGCCCGACGGCGAGAATTTTGTCGTCAGAAACCCCGACAATACGAAAGAAGACCTGATCGTATTTGATAAAAGGGGCGAAAACTGGCGGAACTTGACGAATGATACTTTCCGCGAACGAATTCCGCGCTGGTCGCCCGACGGCAAACGCATCGCTTTTCATTCCGACCGCAGCGGAAAATATCAAATCTGGACGATCAACCCGGACGGTTCAAACGCCGAACAGATCACATTTTCCGAAAAAACCGGCGCAAACTTCGCCGTCTTTTCGCCCGACGGCTCGCGCCTGATCTATACCGAGATCGAAGGCAATCTCTCCAAACCTTTTATGCTCGATTTAACCCGAAAATGGGCGGAACAGACACCTGCGCCGCTGCCGCCGTTTCCCGGTTTTGAACATTCATTTTCCCCCAGAGATTGGTCGAAAGACGGCAAAAAATTACTGGTAAATTTTTCCGCGCCGGACGGCGATGAGAGCGGAATCGGCGTTTTTGATTTCGACACACAGACTTACGAAAAATTGACCGAATTCGGTTCAACACCGTTTTGGCTGGGTGACAATCGGCATTTTATTTTCACCAGCCGAAACACGATCCTTCTCGGCGATATGCAGACAAAAAAAATCAATGAACTCTATAAACCCGCCGAATACCAACTCCAGCACGCCAACATCTCGCCCGACAATAAAATGATCTATTTCCGCTATCTGCAAGTTGACGCAGACGTTTGGCTAATTGATGCTTCACCGGAAAATCAATAATTCGCGGGAACTTTCTGTGAATTTATTTGTCTAAACAAGTATGAAAATTTTATCGTTTGTCGTAATTCTTTTATTTTCCGCTTTTACCTTTGCCCAAAAGCCGGAAATTTATGCTTGCTCGAAAGATGATAAAATGAAAGTGATTGATTATTTTTCAAACTTGCAAAGTGAAAATAGTTTTATCTTTGAATGTATTAGAAATCAGAATAAAAAAGAATCAAACATCAAACCACTTATAAAAATCAGTCATTACAATTCGCCGATCATCAGTTTACCAAAACCGTTTTACCCTGAAATTGCTGAACGAAACAGAATGTTCGGATCGGTAAAAGTAGAAATTATTTTCGACGAATCCGGCGAAGTAATTTACGCAAAAGCGGTCAGCGGAAAAATGATCTTCTATCGAAACGCACAACAAGCAGCGTGCGCTTCAAAATTTAAGCCCGTGCAATATTGCGAAAAAAGAGTCAAACAGCGCGGTTATATTTTCTACAATTTTATGCTTTAGCAAATCGTAAATTAAATATCGAAAGCGCGTTTGGAGTCCCGCGTTTACGCGGCAACCGCGCTGCGAAGCGCGGCGGAAAAAGCCGCCTGAAGGCGGGACTCCAAACGCACTTTACAATTTTTTTAGTGCATTTTCTGCAAACTTGTGCTATAAACTTTCTATGCTGTTTAAGCCCGCTAAAACAATTCTCAACGAACTCGGCATCGCGCCGAAAGAATCTTGTTGTCGCTAGAATTTTTAATTTCAACAAATAATTTTTTTCCGCTTGTTAAACAAACCGTTGTGGACAAGTGCGCCATCTTACCGTTTAATAAATAATTCAGGAGCGTCTTTTATGAAAAACAAAATTTTATTTCTGTTTGTAATTCTCTTCTTACAAATCAATTATGTTTCTGCACAAATTCCTTCACAGGAAACTGTTTGCTTTCAACCTTTTTCTTATAAATTTGATGAGTTTAATAAAACCGATACGGATAACACAAAAAAAAGGTTAAAGGAATTTGAAAGAAAAATAAGTGAAGAATCTAATGAAGCCAAAGGAGAAATCTATGTCTATGGCGGTAGGAAAACCGGAATAAATGAAATTACCGACATAATATCTAAAATTAAAAACATTTTAAATATTCCGGAAGCTTCTTCAGGCAATTCTAAATTTCGGGTTCAAAATGGCGGCTATCGAAGTTTACCCGGCTTGGAACTTTATATAAAACCGTTGAATTGTAGTAAATTTCCCGGAGCAACCCCGGATTTTGATGTCGAGCAAGTCGAATTTGCCGAAGCACCTGTTGAAAATACCGTCAAAAAAACATCGTTTGAAATTGCCGACAGTTTAATTGAAAAAACCGAAATTGTGTGTCCGCCTACGCCGACCGCAGTTGGTGCTTGCAAAAACATCGTGGAAGTTTATGTCGTCATTAATCAAAAAGGTGAAGTAATTTTTGCAAAAGCGGTTTCAGGACATCCGTTATTGAGAACCGCAGGTGAAAAAGGAGTTAAAAATTGGAAGTTCGCCCCGACAAAGATTAATGATAAAAACTACAATGTTACGGGACGTATTTCAGTTGAATTTAAACAAGTCTATCAACTTTTAGACAATTAAAATGCTTAGATTTCATAACACTTTAACAAACCAAGTCGAAGAATTCGTGCCGCTCGAAGATAATAATGTGCGAATGTATATCTGCGGTCCGACCGTCTGGAATTTCGCGCATATCGGGAATTTCCGCTCGTTTACATTCGGCGATATTTTGCGCAGGTTTTTGAAATATAAAGGCTACAACGTAACGCACGTGATGAATCTGACGGATGTTGACGACCGCATTATCAATGAATCGAAAGCGGCGGGAAAGACGATTGACGAATTCGTCCAGCCGTTTATCGAAGCGTTTTGGCAGGATTGCGACGCGCTCGGGTTGGAACGACCGGAAATCGCGCCGCGCGCGACTCATCATATTGCGGAAATGATCGAGATTATTCAAACGCTGCTCGAAAACGGACACGCATATGAATCGGACGGTTCGATCTATTATCGAATCACGGCGTTTCCCGAATACGGGAAATTGTCGAAAATCTCGTTTGAAGGCAATAAAATCGGCGGTTCGGAGCGCGTTGATACGGACAAATACGATAAGGAAGATGCGCGTGATTTCGCGCTCTGGAAGCTCGTTGACCGGAGCGACACGGCGGGCTGGGACGCGCCGTTCGGCTACGGTCGTCCGGGCTGGCATATCGAATGTTCGGCGATGGCAATGAAATATCTGGGCGAAACCTTCGACATACACGGCGGCGGAATTGATCTGCAATTTCCGCATCACGAAAACGAAATCGCGCAAAGCGAGGGCGCGACCGGAAAACTTTTTGCCAAATACTGGCTGCACGGCGAGTTTTTGAAAATTGACAACGAAAAAATGGCGAAATCCCTGGGCAATGATTACACGCTGCGCGACATTATGGAACGCGGTTTCAAGCCTCTGGCGATTCGTTATCTTTTGCTAAGTGTGCCCTATAACAAGCAATTAAATTTCACATTTGAGGGATTAAAAGGAGCAGAAAGTACTGTTAAGCGACTTTCTGATTTTTGGAGAAGAGTTAAAAACTGGGGCTTAGGCAATGATAATAAAGAAATTTCTTTATTAGGAGATTTAATTGAAACTGCCTTAGAAGATTTTGAAGCGGCAATGGATAACGATTTGAATACTTCAGTTGCTCTTGCTGCCATTCATAATTTTGTTCGTGAAGTTAATACATCCATGTCAACAAGAGGTTTGCATTGGAAAGATAAAGATCTGATTTTGGATGCAATCGAAAAATTCAACTCAGTTCTTAATATTTTTGAACCAGATTCAGGTGAAATGCTTGATAAAGAAATAGAAATTTTAATAAAGCAAAGACAAGGAAATAGAAGATCCCGAAATTTTGCAGCAGCAGACCAAATCCGCGATCTTTTGGCGGAAAAAGGAATAATCTTGGAAGATACGAAAGACGGTGTACAATGGAAGAGGAAATAATTTTAGAGATTTTATTATGAGCAACATAAAAATTCCGAAGAAAACCGAACGCGGTTGGATAGTCGAAATTGATGAAGATTTTGCGGCGGAACTCGGCGTGGCAAAAGGTTCAATCGCTTTGATGAACGCTCGCAATGGCAAAATCGAAACTGAAATTTTATCGCCGTCGCCCGAGTTGGAGAAATCAATTGACCGGCTTGCCGAAAAATACAAAGACTATTTTGCAGAAATGAAAAAAATTGGCGACTGAGCAAACAAAATATGTCGATCTTGCCGATGCGGTGATTATTCACCTGCGCTTGATGCAAAGATTTGCCGAAACGCGCTACGGTGTTGATCATTTGGAGTTGATCGAATCGGCTCTGGCGCGTCCGCGACAAGCCGCCGTTTATGAGAAAGCCGATCTGATTCGTCAAGCGGCGACTTTATATTTCGGTTTAATAAAAAATCACCCGTGGCTCGGCGGCAACAAACGTACTGCAACCGTTTTGGTTGATGAATTTCTTTATATAAACGGATTTGAAATAAAAGAAACTGTTCAAGAAACGATCAAACTCGTTTTAGCAATCGAAGCGGATGAATTCAGCGTTGACCATATAGAGATTTGGCTTCGTGAAAGAACCTTCCAGATTGTAAATTAATTTTGCTAACCCGCGATCTTTTGGCGGAAAAAGGTATAATTTTGGAAGACACGAAAGATGGCGTTAGGTGGAAAAGAAAATAGATATGGAAGAGTTCAAAGAACAATGCCGCCGCCAACTTAACCGAAGTTTGGCACAGAGACTTAAATATGGTTTTTTCCGTCAATACAAGCCGATTCTTGATGATGAACCTGTTCGGGTATTTGAAACAATGGCTGAATATCGAAAATGGGCAGATGAAAATCTGCCGCGTTACTTAGGGTACAAAATCGTAAAAAAAGATGAATCAACCGAATCGTAGCTATTTTCAACTTCAACAAGCTGTTGAAGTTGCCGAAACTTTTGCTAAACACGAAGTCGAATTTATGTTTATCGGCAAAAGCGGTGCGATTTTGCTCGGCTATCCGGCGGCAACTCAGGACGTTGATTTGTTTCCCCGAAAAAGCGTCGAAAACGGTATAAAATTGGTAACAGCTTTGCGCGAACTGGATTTTGAAATTACGGATGAAGTCGCCGAAAACATTATCAAAGGTGTTGATTTCGTGCAATTGAAAACGGGTCCTTTTGATTTAGATTTGGTTTTTGCCCCTGATGGTATCGAAAGCTACGATGAAGCAAAAAAGCGAATGATTCTGCTTGACGGATTTCCGATTGCAAATATCCGCGACATTATTGCGAGTAAAAAGGCTTCGGGGAGAGAGAAAGATTTAAATGATTTGCCGCTTCTAGAAGATTTTCGTGAAGAGTTTGAAAAGAAAATGCGCGGCGAACCTAAAACATCTTTGGAAATCGCTTTGGAAAAATAAAATTCGCAAGATCAGGAAAATTCTTAAATGACAACATCGCCAACTGAAAAACAAATTTGTCCGATTTGTCTGGCGGAAGTGCCGTCAAACCCGCGCTATCCGAATTATGTCTGCACATATTGTGCGGGCAAAGCGGTTTCGGCGGACGGCAGAAGTTTGAAATTTTTTAATCAGAGTCTTTCCGGCGGTTTTGCGGCTTTTTATGCCGATACGGACGAAATTTACGATTCGCACGATTGTTATATTGACAGCGAAAAATGCCGCGCGTACGAAGCGCGTTTCGGCGGCATCGTGATCGAACGATGTTTAACTTTTGAAGACAGAATTCGCGGCGGAATCGTCGGTTTACTCGTCGGCGACGCGCTCGGCGTGCCGTATGAATTTCACGCGCGGCAATCAATTCCGCCGCTCGATGAAATCGAATTCGAGCCGCCCGCATATTTCAAACGCGCACATTCAGGCGTTCCAATCGGAACTTGGTCGGACGACGGCGCACAGGCTTTGTGTTTATTAGCTTCTTTGCTCGAATGCGGGAAATTCGATGTTGATGATTTTGCCGCAAAACTCGTCGCGTGGTTTCGCGAAGATTATATGGCGGTTGATGAAATGTTCGATGTCGGAATTCAAACGCAGCGAGCGATTTTGAATCTGCGCAAAGGAATTCCGCCGCTCGAAGCCGGACCGAGTGAAGAAAAAAATAACGGCAACGGTTCATTGATGCGCGTTCTGCCGCTTGCCTTGTGGCATCGCGGAAGCGTGGAAGAATTGGTAAACATCGCCTTCGCGCAATCGGCGGTTACGCACGGACATCTGCGCTCGAAACTCTGCTGCGCGTTGTATTGCCTCTGGGCGCAAAATATTTTACGCGAAACGGAAAGACCTTTTCAAAACGCGGATGTTACTCTAAAGAAATTTTTTGAACGCGACGAAGAAGCGTTAGAGGAAATTGAAATTATCGGTAATTTTGATACGAAAAACCTGAGCGGTTCGGGCTATGTAGTTGACAGTTTGCACACGGCGGTTGATTGCTGTCGAGAAGATTCTTACGAGAAAGTCGTCAAAAAAGCGATCTCATACGGCAATGACACGGACACGACCGCTTGCATCGCGGGCGGAATCGCCGGACTCAAATTCGGAATCGAAGGAATCCCGCAACGCTGGCGCGAAAAT
>CAYUGW010000188.1:0-5201 GCA_964444245.1 uncultured Blastocatellaceae bacterium
AGGCGATCAGCACGCCCGACTCGCCGGATTGTTCACGCGTTCCGTCAACCAGGTCGGCAAAGACAAGTCCGGCAGAATTCAGGTAGCCGGTGCGGATGTGCTTTTCCCAAAAACGGCGGCGGCAATAGAGTTGGACGGGAATATATGCGCCGAACCGGACTGCCGCGAGAGCCGTACGCTTGCGCGGTTCGAGTTCTTTGACGAGATCGAGGACAATTCGCGGCGGAGTCGCCATCACGACTGCCCGCGCCCGTATCGTGTGTGTGCTGCCGCAGGAACAGGCGAAAGAAACTTCCGCAGCGGACGGCGTTTGAATCACCGATTGAACTTTGACACCTAATTGCAGACGCTCACCGAGTACGGAAGCAATCGCCTCCGGCAGCACGGAAGTTCCGCCGCGCAGAAAGAAGAACTTGCCCTGCACGTTCCAATGAAAAGTAACAAGTCCCCAATAAAGCGAAATTTCATCGGAGAGCGCACCGGCTGTAACTTTTAATTGAAGGTCGAAAAACGGTTTGAGCTTCGGATGAAAGCGGTCTAAAAATTGACCGAAACTCAATTTATCGGCTTCCTCGTGAAGATACGGTTGATACGGAAATTCGATTTTTTCGCTGCCTTCGCGAATTGCCCGAAGCGCACGGCGGTAAGCCAGATAAAGTCCGGGACCCGGCAGCGGAAGCGTGCGTCCGCCATCCGATAAACCTGCCCGCAGCATACGGAAAAGACTGGCGATATCTTTAAGATTTCCGATTCCCGCATCAATTCTCGATAGATGGACGATTCTTTTGCCGAAAAATATTTCCGCGCCGTGAAGACCGAGTTCGATCAAAGATTCGCGGTCGAGATTTCGCAGTAAGTCGAGAGTTTCGTGTTCCTCATCCGTTACGACCAAAGCTCCGGCTTCGGCATAAACATCTTCGTAACGGATTGTGCGAATGCGTCCGCCCGCGTAATCGTTCGCCTCCAGAATTATCGTGTCTGCTCCGGCGGAGACGAGTTTGTGCGCGGCGGCTAAACCCGCAATTCCCGCGCCTATTATGAGCGCGTCGAAAGTTCGGTCGAGTCGGATCGGAAGGCATTTCTTGGAAGTTTTGTTTATCAATGCGATTAATTTTCCGTTTTTGTTCGGGATTCGATGGAATATAATTTAGGTGTCGGTTCGGTAAGTTCCGGCGGCGGAGCATCATCATCCGGGTTTTGCTTGATTTGTTCGAGTGTCAGAACGGCGTAGCCGGGTTCATCACGGCGTAATTCAAACAGTTTGTAATAGTCCACACACAGGCTGTCATAACTCTCGACCGCCCGGTACCAATCAATCGGCACGTCCAGTTTTTTGAGCGCGGGAATTCCCTTCTTTTCAAAATGAAGCGCAAGCTCGGGAACAAAGCGAACAATCGGACACCATTCATCCAGATAAAATTCGACGTTATCGCCTTCGACTTCAAAAACAACCGGATAAACATCGCACAGAACGACTTTTACATCGGGAATCGTACATTTGAAATCGGCACTTAAAAACAAACAACCGGGTCTGATTTTCAGAACATCTACAATTCCAAACTGTGTTTCAATACCATCGAGATAATAGTTGCGGAAATCTTCAAGATCCTGACCGAGATTCGCCGCGATATATTCAGCTTCACCGGGCATCAAACTGCCGATTTTGTTGATTTCACACTTACCGCCGCAACGCGCACAGATGTCCCACGTTTCCCCCTGAAACTCGCGGTGAAACATTTCAAACTGCTCCTTGGACATTGGTGGGAAACTTCTGTTTCGATTCGAAATCATAGTGCCGTTATTATTGCATAATCCAAAATTACAAATCAAATTGATATCAGGTGTTTGAACAGAATCCGAAATCAGTAAAAGATCGTTAAAATTCGTTTGTTTTAATTTTGCGGATCTGCCCGTATGAAATTGATATCAAATCTCTTACGGGCAAAACAGTTAAGCAGTAAGGCAAAAGTAAAAAGGCAAAAGGTAAAAGTCAGGAATCAAAATACAAAATCCTGATTCACAAATTCTCTAAATCAGGATTTTGTATTTTGATTCTTTGCACTTCAACGTGAAACAATAGTCAATATGCAAAGTCCGAAAAAATTTACAAATCATCTGATCAATGAAACATCGCCGTATCTGCTCCAGCACGCGCATAATCCGGTAGATTGGTATGCGTGGGGCGACGAGGCGTTTGAAAAGGCAAAGGCGGAAGACAAGCCCATCCTCGTCAGCATCGGCTATTCGGCGTGTCATTGGTGTCACGTGATGGAACACGAATCGTTCGAGGACGAAGCGACCGCCGCGCTGATGAACGAGCATTTTGTCAATATCAAGGTTGATATGGAAGAACGCCCCGATGTTGACAAAATTTATATGAATTTCGTACAGCTCACGACAGGCTCGGGAGGCTGGCCTTTAAATGCCTTCTTAACGCCCGATAAACTGCCGTTTTTCGGCGGAACTTATTTTCCGCCCGTTCCGCGCTACAATATGCCGAGCTTTCAGCAGATTCTGCTTAGTATTAATGAAGCCTGGAAAAATAAGCGCGAAGAACTTCTGCATTCGGCAAACGATATTCTGGGCGAAATCCGGCGCGTCGGTTTAGTTGAAACCGAGGGCGAAGGTTTATCAACAAAAATACTGGATGACTCGTTCAAAAAAGAATTAACTTATGAAGATGAAGAAGGAAACTTAAAAGTAAGTAGAGGCGGTATTTACTTCAGTTTCGATGCGGTCAACGGCGGCTTCGGCGGCGCACCGAAATTTCCGCCTTCGATGAGTCTGGAGTTTCTGCTTCGTTATTACAAACAAACCGGAAACGAAAACGCGCTCGAAATGGTCAAGAAAACCGCGCAGAAAATGGCGCACGGCGGGATTTTCGATCAAATCGGCGGCGGATTTCACCGCTATACGGTTGACGCGATCTGGCTCACGCCGCATTTCGAGAAGATGCTCTACGACAACGCGCAGCTGATAAAAATCTATCTGCATCTTTTTCAAATCACACAGGACGAATTTTACAAACGCATCGCCGTCGAAACTCTGGAATATGTAAAACGCGAGATGCTTGACGAAAAAGGCGGATTCTATACGGCACAAGATGCCGATTCCGAAGGCGTTGAAGGAAAATTCTTTGTCTGGACACCGGAAGAAATCGAAGAAATTCTCGGCGCGGAAGATGCACGCGCTTTTAATTTTTACTACGACGTTTCGGAAGACGGGAATTTTGAAGAAAAAAATATCTTGAATGTCAGAAATTCTTTAGCCGAAACCGCCGAAGCTTTGAAAATTGACATTGAAAAACTGAAAGAAATTTTAGAACGCTCGCGCGAAACTCTTTTCAGAGAACGCGAAAAACGGATAAAACCCTTCCGCGACGAAAAAGTCCTGACCGCCTGGAACGGTTTGATGCTCGCGGCTTTTGCCGAAAGCGCGGCGATTCTGGAAAGCGAGGAATATCTGGAAATCGCTAAGAAAAACGCCGATTTTGTTCTGGAAAATCTGCAAAAAGACGGTTTTCTGCTGCGTTCGTATAAAGACGGACAGGCGAAACTGAATGCTTATCTCGAAGATTACGCCAATTTTTCGGACGGTTTGATCGAACTTTTCGAGGTTTCCGGCGAAGCGAAATACTTGCGCGAAGCAAAACGAATTGCCGATCTGATGATTACGGAATTTTGGGATGCGGACGGCGGCGGATTTTTCTTTACGGGAAACAATCACGAAGAATTGATCGTTCGCACGAAGGATTATTTCGACAATGCCACGCCTTCGGGAAATTCGGTGGCGGCGGACGTTTTGCTGAAACTCGCGCATTTGACGGGCGATGAACGCTACGAACGCTTTGCGACGACCGTTCTGCGCCTGATCGCTTCGCAGGCGCGGCGTTATCCGAACGGTTTCGGCAGAGCTTTGTCAACACTCGTTTTTTATCTGAATCCGGTCAAGGAAATCGTCATTATCGGCGAAAAGGGAAACGAACTCGAACGCGAAATTTTCCGGAACTATCTGCCGAACAAAGTCGTTGTCCTGGCGGAAAATGTTGAAAATGCGGATTTTATCCCGCTCCTGCAGGAACGCGGGATGATTGACGAAAAACCGACCGCGTACGTTTGCGAGAATTTTACCTGTCAAAAACCCGTAACAAATGCGGAAGATTTGAAAGCGCAAATTTCGTAGAAATTTTCAGCACAAATAAAAAAGGACGGAGTGTATTTTGCAAAATACACTCCGTCCTTTTTTATTAAAAAATCCGAACTACGGTTTTTTGTTGGCATCGGTTGCTTTATCAAGCGCATTTGCCCCTTTTTTCAAAGTGTCCGAAGTTGCATCAGCCGCTTTTTTTGCGCCTTCTTTGGTTTTGTCAACAACGGTTTCCAAACCGTCTTTGGTTTTGTCAGCCACTTTGTCCAGGTCGCTTTTATTGCCGGCGGCGGTGTTGGCGTTTGCCGAGTTCGTATTTGTTTTCGGATCGGTCGGCATTGTTGAGGTGTTCGTATTTACCGAATTCGAGTTCACAACAACTGCATTGGCATTATTGCCGTTTGCCGTGTTGGTATTAGCTGCATCGGAACATCCGAATCCTAAAGCACTTAAGCTTAAAATTCCCGTAAGTAATATAACTTTTTTCATCTTTGTACTCCTGTCTATTTATATATAAATTCTTAGAATGTTGAAAAGTATTTTTCGATACTTTTCAAGTTTTACTGTTTCCATAAAGAAAGCACGCTGTTTAAGAAACAACGTGCTAAAGGTTTAATTTAACTTAAAATACAAAACTACGGTTTATTAGCGTTAGCTGTGTTGTCAGCTGCTTTGTTGTCAGCTGCTTTGTTGTCAGCTGCTTTGTTGTCAGCCGCTTTGTTGTCATTTGTTCCTGCCGGGGTTGCTGCCGGGGTTGCTGCCGGGGTTGCTGCCGGGGTTGCTGCCGGCGATGTTGCCGGTTTATTGGCATTGGCATTATTGGCATTGCCATTGTTGTTTGAAGGTGTTTCACAAGCCATTCCTAAAGTACCTAAAACCAAAACTGCTGAAAGAGCTATAGTCTTTTTCATTTTTTATATTCTCCTGTCTTCTCAAAGATTAATTTTTATTTTTGCGAACTGTTTTCTTCTTTAAACAGCCGAGTCCTAAAATATTAAATATATTAGAACATTTGGACAATATAAATACCTAAGTTTGTTTAGTCAAATGCAAAA
>CAYUGW010000188.1:5301-7418 GCA_964444245.1 uncultured Blastocatellaceae bacterium
AATGAAAAAGTCTGAACCGCAAAATTTATCAAAAAGCAGTCCGGCAAATTCCGGTTTAAACTACCCGATTTTGGCAGTTTCTCTGGCGGCGTTTATTTTTGTGTTTTTAGCGGCAAATTCGGCACTCGCGCTCGGGCTGAAATTAGCCGTTTTTGTGCTGATAAGTGTCGTTTACATTTTGTTTTGGTTTTTTTACGCAAAACCGAACGCTCAGCAGTCGAATTTACCGGAAGAAGAAATTGTTGAGCAACGGGACGCGGAAACGTATTTTGACGAAGATATTGAAAACAAATTACTGGCACTCGAAGAAGCGAGCCGGTTTTTCGGCGCGTCGCTCAAGGCAAGCGATATGTTTCGGCTTGTTACCAGCCGGATCAATGAAATGATTCCGTTTGCTGCGTGTGCGCTTTTTCTGGCGAACGAAAATCAGACAAATTTGAAAATCGTCTTTGCCGGCGGCGAAAATTCAGGAAATTTAACAAATCTGGAAATTCCTTCGAGCAAGGGATTAGCCGGAAAAGTTTTTATCGGCGGCAGCTGCGAGATCGATAAACAACTTCTTTTAGACAAAGTTTCATTTCCCGCCAAAGCCCTCGCCGGGTTGGAATCGGCGATTGCCGCGCCGCTTTACCGCGATTCGGACATTTTCGGCGTTTTGCAGCTTTTCGGCAGTGAAAAAATAGTTTTGGGCGAAAGTTCGCTCAGGCTTCTGGAAGCGATTGCCGAAAGATTTTCGCCTCTGCTTTTGAGTTCGCTGGCGTTTGAAAAAAATCTTTCCAGCGCGCTGACCGATTCGCTGACGCATCTGCCGAATGAACGCGCGTTTTATCTGGTTTTGGAAAATCAGATTGCCGAATCGCAACGCTACCGCGATAATCGTCCGCTGACGGTTTTAACCATTGATATAAAACACTTTGCCGAAATAAATCAAAAATACGGACACTCGACGGGCGACAATATTTTGTATTTCGCCTCGGAAATTATTAAAAATCAACTGCGGCGGATGGATTTTCTGGCGCGTTCGATGAGTGATGAATTTTTGACCGTTCTGCCGACTGCTTCCGAAGAAACCACGCAGGAAATCATCGAGCGTTTGAATAATATTTTTGAACGGAGTCCGTTTGAAATTTCGCCCGAAGAGAAAATAATCGTCGAACTCAATTACGGCACGGCAACATTTTGGCAGGACGGCGAAACCCCGCACGAACTTTTAAAAATCGCTCATCTGCGAAAACAGCAGAATAAATCTTCCGATAATGGTAAAATAATCCGGTTTCCGAATAAAAATTTATAATCTGTTCAGTGAAGTTACGCCCTTTATGCGTGATTTACAGTAATCCGAGCCGCCCGATTTTATTCCGAAAGGCGTTACCCCGGAACATTTATTGTCACAAAATTTGCTTCGGAAGTGTTTTAAATACGGATAATTTTGTAAAAAAAGACGTGCTTTAACCGCTTGAAAAGTTTAAAATGTTTCTAAACCTTTTCCAGCCGGTTGCGTTAAAGTATTTATCGGAAATTTTAGAAGTTTGCAGTTAAAAATCTATGCTTTCAGGCACAAAATTAGGTCGTTATGAAATTCGTGAAAAGATCGGCGAGGGCGGAATGGGCGAGGTTTATCTGGCGCACGACGAACAGCTCGACCGCCATGTCGCGCTGAAAGTTCTGCTGCCCGAATTTTGCTGTGATCTGGAGCGCGTGCAGCGTTTTAAACTCGAAGCCAGAGCCGCGTCCGCGCTCAATCATCCGGGAATTATCACGATTCACGAAATCGGCGAACACGACGACAGATTATATATTGCGACCGAATTTGTTGACGGCATTACCGTCCGGGAAAAAATTGAAAGAGGCGATTTAACGATTTTCGATGCGGTAATAATCGCCGAACAAATCGCCGATGCACTGGCAATCGCCCATCAGGAACATATTATTCACCGCGACATAAAACCGGAAAATATAATGATCCGGCGCGACGGTTACGCGAAAATTCTCGATTTCGGTCTGGCAAAACCGACTCTGCCGCAATCGAACGGCACGGAAGATGCAACGATCCAAATGGTCAAAACGCAGCCCGGAATGGTGATGGGCAGCGTGCGCTATATGTCGCCCGAACAGGC
>CAYUGW010000189.1:0-7417 GCA_964444245.1 uncultured Blastocatellaceae bacterium
AATTAATTGAAGCCTGTGCATAATTCAGTCGCGTAGCGACAAATTGAATTTAGCCGTGCGTTTCAACGCACGGAAAGCTCAGGGCAAGTTCCCGCCCAAGTCAGCGACGATTGACCGCATAAATAATTTTCAATCGTCGCTGACTTGGGCGGGCATATATTTTAACATTTACCGTGCGTTGAAACGCACGGCTAAATTCAAGCCACCGCTAACGCGGTGAAAACAGAGACTTTAATTATGCACAGGCTTCAATTAATTACGCCGCCGCTGCGCCGGAGACGACTTTGATGATTTCCTTTGTAATCGCCGCCTGTCGGATGCTGAGCATTAAGGTGTCAATTTAATCGTCTTCAGCCGTTATTAATAAATCACTTACATCTTCCATCGGTTGAAGTGTTCGAGGTGCAAAATTATATTCCTTATGCTGAACCGTAATAATGTATAAATCTCCGACCGGGAGATCATAAAAATTGAAATATCCGAATGAGTTTGTTAAAACAGATGTAATCTCATTTGTCGCCGAATTAAGTAAATTTACTCTGGCACCGGAAACGGAAACTCCGGTTAAATTGATAACAGAACCACTAATTGAAACCGAAGCAGCGGTCGGAGCAAGAAGTAATCCGAAATCAAGAGTTGAATCATCTGTTATTCCCAAAAATTCATTGACGGTAGTATTTTCTAAAACTCCCCGATTAGCCAATGTCAAAGAAATCGGGGGACTGACAATAAACGAATCATCTACACCATTACCGACACTTCCGTTGTTGTCAAAATCAACATTATCATTTGGGTTATTTGATACAATTGAACTGCTGCTTATGTTTTGCCTTTCAACTTTAACTATGTAATCGCCTTCCGCCAAACCTTGAAACGAATAATTTCCATTGTCGTCTGTTAAAATTCCTCCAATGGCATCGTCCGACGTGCCGAGTATTCCGTCTGCGCCGACCGAAATTTCGCTGCCGTTTGCTTGAAAAATTCTGACCCGAAAGTTTGCCAAGCCATTCTCACTGTCATCAAAAATTCCATTATTAGTATTTGTTCCTGCTCCGCTATCATTCCAAACAGTTCCGCTTACGCCCAATCTGTAGAAACCGAAATCAACGGTTAAATTTGCATATCCGTCAAATTGTCCTTTGTCATCTGCCGAAACATCCGTTTCATTTAATGGCTCGCTGATGTCTGGTCCGAGCGTAATTGTATTACTCAAAACTCCGACATTTTGAACATTATTGGCTTGTCCGTCCGGCAAGATACCATTTTCGCCTGCAAATGTAGCATCGGAATCGGTGTCATCGGAAGATTGAAGTGTTGTATTGGAATATCCTGCCAAAACAGCATTATCGGCAAAATTAGACGGGTTTATGCGGACAACATAATTTCCGGCATTTAATTCGTCAAACCGATAATAGCCTTCGCTGTCCGTTGCCGTTGTTTTTAAAGGTTGATTTATATTATCGGGTTGCCCATCGCCGTTATCATCTGCAAACAAAGAAACTGAAACGCCGTCAATTCCTCTTTCTTGGAAAATTTCATTATTTATTTTTCCGTCGTTGTTTATATCAAACCAATTTCTTGCAACATAGCCTGAAAAACCGAAGCATTGATTTGTAGCAAATACGCCGCCAGCTCTTTTGCCGCCCTCAAAAGTAATGAAGAAGTTCGATTGACTCTTATCTTTAACAATAAGTTTTCTGGGAAGATAATAACCGCATCCGGCATAATCAAAACTGCGGAGCGGATAAACTGCGTTCCCAGAAGTTAGATCACCTTCAATGATTTCCGGTCTTGGAGTTTCTTGCGACCAAATTTGACTGATGAAAATTAACAAAATAGCTGAGATTATAGTAGTTCTAAGAAAAATGTTTTTCATAAATTTTAGGTTTCATTAAAGAAACAATTTACTTTGAGGTTTAGATTGGCGGGATTTTAACTTTAAATTGTCGAAATTACAAATAAAATCGGATACAACCTCAAAAGATTCATCCGATTTTCAATGAGAACAGCTTAAAATATGACTGGATATTCTTAATTGTCGGGTAGCAGAGTGACATTGCTGTCACTCTGCTACCCGACAATTAAGAAGTTGTTTGAAAACCTTTTGAAGACTGATTTATCTGATTTTATAAGTGTTAAAATTTCATTACGTAGAGTTTTCAAACCTCGCTTTTCAGCCCGAGGTTTGAAAACTCTACAGTCAAATCATCCAGCACGAGTCTTTTATTGACGTTGCTAATTTTCAAAATGGATAAAGTTGAGCTAAGTTTCGGAACTAAAGTTATTTTGATTTTATTATTTTTCTAACGGTCTTCTTTTTACCTGACCTTTGTCCAAGTAGTATGAAAAATTCTTATCCCTAGCTTCGCAATCTTCGTCACTGGAAAAACTTTCGGAATCCGCGTTTTCAATAATAAAAGGATGGCTGCCTGTGTAATAGACTCCATTTTTATCTTTTATGTAATTACAGGGAAGAATTATTGTGCTATCGTAGTCAAATAATAGTTCTTTTTCAATATTCCCATTTGAATCATAAGAAATACCTAATCTTCCAATATCAACTTGGCTGCCATAAGTTTTTGGCGTATGTTTACCAACACGAATTAAAACATTACCGATTATATAATATCTAACATATAGCATATTATCTTCCCTTATCTTTGGCGAAGGAATAGCTTTTAAAGTTTTAGGCGGCTTATTTTCAAATTTATTCGTTCCTAAATAAACATAGTTTTTATCCTTAGCCAGAGCGTCACCGAGATATTCAAAACTAAACGGGTCTGCACCCCAAATCAAGTTTGTTTCAGTAGCAATACTCGAAAAAAGCCCACCCACACCTCTCGGTTTTGTAACGTAAACGAACAGCAGACTTTTGCTGTAAGATAGTTTTTCTACTTTTATGTCGCCACCGATATAAATAGACGGATAGAACACATAGTAGCTACTGAGGCATAACATCAATAATATAAAAATCCCGATTAGTATTTTTTTTCTCATATTATATCTTTAGTTTCCAGCGGAAATTACTAATTCAATGCATTACTGAGCGGTATTGGAATTGCTTGAGTTGGAAAAGAAAATTTGCCCGCGAAACGGCGCGAAAAAGGCGCGAAAAAAAGAAAGATGGCAGCGCACGGATTTTTCTTTAGCGTCCTTTCGCGCCTCTTTCGCGGGAACAATTCTTAAAAAAAACGAATAAATTCAAGGCAATCAAATATCGTGCCGCTCAGTAATGAATTCAATTAAAACCGTTTTTAAGCAGGTAAGCATAAATAATAAGAGATTTTGAAAAGTTTGGAGCGTGCGCCTGGCACAAGCCCGGGTTTTCCGCCGCGCTTCGAAGCGCGGATGCCGCGAGAAAGAGGGACTCCAAACATAAATCGAAAATCTTTCATTACTTTTGCTCAACTGCTTAACATTTTCATAATTTTTAGAGTCAAGAGAAGAAATTCGACCGCCAAGATTATATCACGGTTAATACTCTTTAAACAATAAAAAACGCGACCTCGAAAGATTGCGTTTTTGCCTTTATTTTAGTGAATTATTTGAGTTTATGCCGCCGCTGCGCCGGAGACGACTTCGATGATTTCCTTTGTAATCGCCGCCTGACGAATGCGGTTCATATTAAGTGTTAAAGAATCAATCAGTTCGCCCGCATTTTTTGAAGCGGAATCCATCGCCGTCATCCGCGAACCTTGTTCGGAAGCGACCGATTCTAACATTGCGCGGTAGATCTGCGTTTCGATTTGTTTCGGCAGGAGTTTTCCGAAAATTTCTTCAGCCGGTTGTTCATAGATATATTCGGCTTGCGCTGCGCTGGCAGTTTCTTCCGTTTTTTCGACCGTGATCGGCGGAATCGGCAAAAGCTGTTCGATTTTAACCTGCTGCGACATAACCGTTTTGAATTCGGTAAAAACGAGAAAAACCTTATCAATCGTTTCGTCTTCGAGAAAGGTTTTGGTAATTTTCCGGGCGATTTCCATCGCGTCCGAAAGTTCGACGCGCCCCGAACCCGTCAAACCGAGATATTCTTCGACAAAAACCATCTCGCGCCGGCGGAAAAAATCGCGTGCCTTTCTGCCGACCGGAATCATTTCCGCTTGCTTTCCGGTGTTTTCCCGCAAAAAATTCTGCGTTGCCTTCATCAAATTGGCGTTAAAACCGCCGCACAAACCTTTGTCCGCACTGACCAAAACAATTAAATATTTCTCATCGCCGCGCTCATTGAGCAAGGGCGATGAAAATTCGCTGCCGATATTCGCGCTCAGATTACCGAGAACTTCGCTCATTTTCACGGCGAAGGGACGCGCCGCCGTAACGCGGTCGGTTGCGCGTTTGAGCTTAGCCGCCGCGACCATTTTCATCGCTTTGGTAATTTGCTGGGTGTTTTTGACGGATTTGATCCGTCTTCGCATATCTAATAAACTAGGCATATTTCAGATTTCAGATTTCAGATTTCAGATTTCAGATTCCATAATTTTATTTGAAATTTGAAATTTGAAATCTGAAATTATTAAGCATTTGCTATTTCTACCGTTTCTTCCGGTGTTTCTTCCGGTGTTTCTTCCGGCATTTCTTCCGCTTCTTCCTGATTCCATCGGGTTGCTTTGAAATCTTCGACCGCTTCGCGCAAGGATGCTTTCAGATCATCATCAATTGTTTTTTTATCACGAAGCGTTTGCAAAGTTGCCGGATGCGAATTTTTCAAGAATCCTAAAAGTTCTTCATTAAATCGCTGCAGATCGGCGACCTCGACATCATCAACCAAGCCGTTGGTCGCCGTCCAGATCACAATCACCTGATTTTCGACTTCCATCGGTTTATATTGCCCTTGTTTCAAGATTTCGGTCAGACGCTTTCCGCGTTCGAGCTGCGCTTGGGTTGATTTATCGAGATCCGAACCGAACTGGGCAAACGCCGCGAGTTCGCGATATTGCGCAAGATCGATTCGCAGAGTTCCCGCAACCTGTTTCATCGCTTTAACCTGCGCCGCGCCGCCGACGCGGGAAACCGAATTTCCGACGTTGATGGCGGGGCGAATACCGGAGTTGAAAAGGTCTGCTTCGAGAAATATCTGACCATCGGTAATCGAAATTACGTTGGTCGGAATATACGCGGAAATATCGCCGGCTTGCGTTTCGATGATCGGCAGACTCGTCAGCGAGCCGCCGCCGCGTGCGTCGGACATTTTTGCGGCACGTTCCAGCAGACGTGAGTGAAGATAGAAAACGTCGCCCGGATACGCTTCGCGACCCGGCGGTCGTCTTAAAAGCAAAGAAATTTCGCGGTAAGCCGCCGCTTGTTTTGATAAATCGTCGTAAATCGTCAGAGCGTGGCGACCGCTATCGCGGAAATATTCGCCGATGGCAACGCCCGCATACGGCGCGAGAAACTGCATTGCCGCCGGATCGGAAGCCGTTGCCGAAACGACGACCGTGTAATCCATCGCGCCGGAATCCTGGAGTCTTTTCACAACCTGCGCGACGGTCGAAGCCTTCTGACCGATTGCGACATAAATGCAGATCACGTCTTTGCCTTTCTGGTTGATGATCGTGTCAATCGCCACGGCGGTCTTGCCCGTCTGGCGGTCGCCGATGATCAGTTCGCGCTGTCCGCGACCGATCGGAACCATCGCGTCAATCGCTTTCAAACCGGTTTGAAGCGGTTCTTTAACCGGCTGACGGTCAATAATTCCGGGCGCAATGCGTTCGATCGGATTGTAATCGTCGGTGATAACTTCGCCTTTTCCGTCAATCGGATTGCCGAGCGCGTCAACCACGCGACCGATCATTGCATCGCCGACCGGAACGCTCATAATGCGTCTGGTGCGCTTAACTTCGTCGCCTTCTTTGATCTTCTGGAAATCTCCGAAAAGCACCGCGCCGACCTTGTCTTCTTCGAGGTTGAGCGCGAGTCCGCGAACGTCAAAAGGGAATTCGAGCAGTTCGCCCGCCATAACCTTTTCGAGTCCGTAAATTTCGGCAATTCCGTCGCCGACCTTGATAACCGTTCCGACTTCGTTGACGGTCATACTTGCATCAAAATTCTCAATTTGTGCGCGAATAATTTCGTTAATTTCGTTGGCTTTAATTGCTTCCATATAATTTTGTTAATCGTTAGTTGTTAATTGTTAGTTGTATTGAGAAATTATGTTAAACAAAAATGCTTTCCAATTTTTTTATCAATCTAAGCTAGTTGTTATTTTTTCGAAGAATTCGATATTCGATAAAAAACAATTAACTATCAACTATTATCAATTATCCATTAACCAATCTATCTCTAAGTTCTTCTAATTGTGTTTTTACGGAGCCGTCATAAACGGTCGAACCGACACGGGTAATGACTCCGCCGATAATATTTTCGTCTATATTAAAATGTAAATTTATTTGCTTGCCGCCGGTTACTTTGGCAAGACTTGCCTGTAAATCGGTTTTATCCTTTTCCGAAAGCGGACGCGCCGACGTAACTTCGGCGGCAATCAGCCCGTTGCGTTCATCCAAAACATCTGCAAAACGCTCATTGATACTGCTGATGTCGGTCAGACGGCTGTTCCTCAGCAGAACGCGCAGAAAATTTGCCGTCGTTTTGGTCGGTTTTGTTTTGGCGATCAGATTTTCTAAAACTTTTTCCTTGCTCGCGTGGGCGATTGCCGGACTGCGAAAAGCCTCGAACAATTCGCGGTTGGAAATCATCATTTCTTCCCAATTTTTGAGTTCGCTTTTGACGGGTTCGGTTTCGCCGGTTTTGATGACAATATCCGCCAACGCTCCGGCGTAGCGGCGGGCAACGGTTTCGACACTCATTTTAGTTTAAACCTCCGATTGATTTGATTCCGGCTTTGATGAGTTTTTCGTCGGTTTTCGCATTCATCGCCTTTCTGATTTTTTCTTCGGCAAGCCGGACGCTTTCTTCGGCTGAAAACCGGCGCAGTTCGCTTTTGACCTGTTTGGTCTTGCGCTCGATTTCCGAATTTGCCTGAGCGCGCAATCTTTTCGATTCAAATTCCGCCTGCGCCATAATCCGCGCTTTTTCGGCTTCGGCTTCGGTTCGGGCTTTTTCGATTATTGCGTTTGATTCGGCTTCGAGCGTGGCGAGCCTGGTTTCAGCTTCGCTTAATTTGAGAAGTGCCGCCTGTTTTTCTTCTTCGGCTCTGATTAAGTCGGCGCGAATCGCATCGCGTTTTGCCTTAAATGCGCCGCTCAGAGGTTTTCTCACCAGATAAACTATGACGGCGATAAAAATCGCCAGATTTAAAAATCGCCACGCTTCAAAACCCGGAAAATTAAGGTATTGATTCCAGACCTGCATAAACCCGCCGGAATTTCCGGGATCGGCAGCAAAAATAAAAATATTAAATAAAAAAGCTAACATATAAGTAGATTTCAGATTTCAAATCTAAAATTTCAGATTAATTTCA
>CAYUGW010000190.1:0-7402 GCA_964444245.1 uncultured Blastocatellaceae bacterium
AAACGCTCTGGGACGCAACGATGTCTTATTTCGTGGCGGACTATCTGAAGAAAACGAAAAACCCGCTGGTTGTACATTTAAACGGCGCATTTCATACGGAAAGCCGTCTGGGAACGGTCGAACATCTTTTGAAGTATCAGCCCGATGCCGAAATTTTAGTTGTAACAATGCGTTATGAAGAAGATTTTACGAATTTTGATAAGGAAAAACACACGGGATTAGGCGATTTCGTGATCTTGACCGATGCCAAACAGCCTCGAAGTCAGAGATAAAATTATTCGTAATTATTTAAAACTTCAGTTTATTAAGCGGTCTTTGACCGCGATACAAGCGAATTTTTCGAGAAATTCGCGGTCAAAGACCGCTTGCTTAACCGAAGTGTTTTTTGAAATAATTTCTACAAATTTAATTTTCTTTGACGGCAGTAAAGGGAATCGCCGGAAGTCCGCCGCCCGACAGATTGCCCTGTATTTCGCCGCCTACGAGTTTTCCTTCGATGGAAATTTCGGGAATTTGCGGCGATTCGCTTTTTAATGTTCCGGTAAAGTTTTCACCGCTGACGATTCCATTTTCGACCGTTCCGTTTCCGAACATCGAAGATGTTTTTCCGGTAAAACTTGCGCCGTCCTGCGTTAAATCAAGCATTACGGAAATTTCCTGTCCCATCATCGATGCCGTAATCTGCCATTTTCCCGAAAGATTTATTTCGGGTGCGGCGTTCAAATCAATTTTTTCCGGCATTTTTACCGTTTCGACATCAATCATCAATTCGCTCAGGCGCGTTTCAACGTCGGGTTTCATATCTTCCTGAAAACGTCCGCCGAGATGTTTTGCCAGAAACTTCTCCGCTTCGGCAAACATCGCCATATTATTGACCGGACGCTGAAAACCGTGTCCTTCGTCTTCCGCCAGAAGATATACGACCGGATAATTGCGCTCACGAAGCGCGATGACGATTTGATCGCTTTCCGCTTTTTTCACCCGCGGATCATTCGCGCCCTGCACAACCATTAATGGTGTTTTGATTTTTTCGACGTGGTTCAGCGGCGATTGACGATCAAGTTGTTCTTTTCCTTCGGGAGTCGAAGGATCGCCCATTCTTTCGAGAAAAACCTTGCGGAAACTTTCCCAATACGGCGGAATCGAATTTAAAAGCGTATTCAAATTAGACGGCGCGACGATGGCGACCGCCGCCGCATACAGTTCGGGCGTGAACGTAACTCCGGCAAGCGTTGCGTAACCGCCGTAGCTGCCGCCCATAATTGCGATGCGATTTTCATCGGCAATTCCTAATTCGATCAGATGTTTTACGCCCCAGGTGATGTCGTCCTGCATCAGATCGCCCCATTGCTTGTTGCCGCCGTCTATGAATTTTTTGCCGAATCCGGTCGAACCGCGAAAGTTCATCTGCAAAACGGCATAACCGCGATTTGCCAGAAACTGCGGAATCGCATTATAACTCCACGAATCACGATGCCACGGTCCGCCGTGCGGCAGGGCGATGAGCGGCAGATTTTTCGCTTCAACGCCTTTCGGCAGAGTCAGATAACCCGGAATTTCCAAGCCGTCCGAAGATTTATAACGAATCGGCTTCATTTCGGCGAGAGCTTCGCGCGGAAGCGTTTCGCGGATTTTATACTGCAAGGTCAGATTTTTGTTCGTGCGGTCGAAAAGAAATGTTTCGCCCGGTTCGGTGTCGCTGTAAGCCGAAATTATCCATAGATTTTCGTCTTTCGTTAAAGAACCGATGCCGATTTCCTTGTTCGGCAATTGCGCTTTCAGCCAATTGTAATCGGCTTCAAAGCTTTTATCCCGGAAATAAATCTCGATTTTTTCGTCTTCGTAAGATGTTAAGATCAATTCTTTGGTCAGTTCGCTGAAAAAAGCATCTCGCAGATCGGCACGCGCCTTCGGGTCTTGCTCGACGAAGGTTTCTTCCTGCGTTTCGGGATCGAATAAAACGAGCTGAATCAGATCGCGCTCGCCTTTATTTGTCTGCAAATAAACGAGCCGGTCGTCTTTATTAAACCCGAGCGGATAACACGTTTCAAAAACTCCGCACGTATAAACTTTTGTAAATTCCTCGCCGTCAACCTTTAAGATTTCCGTGTCGCCGCCTTCCGACGAGCGCAGAGCAAGGCGCAATTTATCTTTATTATCAAAGAAAAAACTCATCAAGCGGTCTTTATTTTCGCGGATCAGCGTTTTTTCTCCGGTCGAAATCTGCACTTTATAGAGATCGTGCCACGCTTCGTCGCGGTCATTGATGCCGATATAGATAAAATCCGGTTCGGTTTCGGGAACGGCGTAGATCTGCGTTGTCACTTTTTCGGCGTTGGTTAAATTTACCGCCGCCGGAACTTCTTTGCCGTCAGCCGGTTTTTCATTCGGATTGACGGCATAGACATTAAAATTTTCGTCGCCGTCATTGTCTTTGACGAACAAAATAAATTTGCTGTCGCGGCTCCAAAAATAGCCGGGAATCGGGCGTTTTATTTCATCGGTCAGCGGTTTTGCGTTGTCAAAACTTTCTTCGGTAAGCTTTATCCAAATGTTGCGGACATCATTCAGAGGTTTGATAAAAGCCAGATATTTTCCGTCCGGCGAAATTTGTGCGCCGGAATATTCGGGATTTCCGAAAAATATCTCGCGGTCAATAAGTTGTGGAGATTTATTCTCCGAAGCTGAAATTGTCATATGTTGAAGTTAGAAATAACGAATAAAGTGTTTAATAAAGTATAACTTGTTTTAGCATAATCTTCCTTTAACGCGTTTGTAAATTGAAAGCGGAATTAAAATTGTTGAATTTTAAAAAATGTTGCAATAAATTTTAGAACTCATCCATCCAGAATTTTTTGCGAAATTTGCTTTCCGTCCAAAAATTTTTAACCAATTCGATTTTCGGCTCGGAAGCATCGCTTAAAACGATGCTGATGACATCATAGCGAAACTTGAAAGTTTGAAGATGAAAAATTTTGCGGTAAACCCGCGCCGTGCGTGTGATTTGCCGTTGTTTTCTAATATCAACGGCGGAAAGCGGCGAGGCGAATTCATCGGAACTTCGCGTTTTTACCTCGATAAAACACAAAACGTCTTCGTCCAAAGCGATCAGATCGATCTCGCCAGAAACGGCAACGCCGCGCCGGTTTCTGCCGATGGGAACTTTGAAATTTGCCAGAACCAGACGATAATCGTTTTTTTCGAGAAACCGCGCCGCCAAATCTTCGCCGATTCGCCCGACATCGCTTGTCTTTGCCGCATTTGAGTGTTTATCCTGTTTGTAAAAAGAAAATATTTCAGACATTTTATAAGGATTTCAAAAAAATATGAGTAAAATTTTCGCCGTTTTAATGCTGATTTTAATCAATACTTTAACCGCAGTTTGCCAAACTGACAAGGCTGCACAAACCGTAAATAAAAGTAATCTGCCGAAAATCATCGAATTTGAAAAGCCGCCGAAGATTCAATTAAACCCGATCGATATGCCCGCGCCCGGTGCGACCGAAAGCGTGCGGCGACCTTCGAAACAGGTAGAAATGCCGAAGGATGCGGTTTTGAACGTGCCGAAAGGTTTCAAGGTCAATGTTTTTGCCGAAGGCGATTTCACTTATCCGCGTTGGATGGCACTCGCGCCGAACGGCGATGTTTTCGTGGCAGATTCACGGGCGAACAAGATCATTATCTTGCGCGATAAAAATAAAGACGGCACGGCGGAAGAGCGTTTTACGTTTGCCGAAAATCTTTCTCAACCGTTCGGAATGGCGTTTTGGAATGATTGGTTTTATGTCGCCAATACCGATTCGGTCGTCCGTTTCAGATATAAAAACGGACAGACGAAAGCCGAAGGCGCGCCGGAAAAATTAATCGAACTGACCAAAGGCGGTTATAACCAGCACTGGACGCGCAATCTGATTTTTTCACCCGACGGCAAAAAACTCTTTGTTTCAATCGGTTCGGAAACAAATGTCAGCGTCGAAGCCGATCCGCGCCGCGCGGCGATTTCGGTTTATGACCCGGACGGAAAAAATCACAGGATTTTCGCGGGCGGTTTAAGAAATCCGATCGGTCTGGCTTGGAATCCGAAATCGGGCGAACTCTGGACTGCCGTTAATGAACGCGACGGACTCGGCGATGATCTCGTTCCCGATTTTGTAACTTCGGTCAAAGAAAACGGTTTTTACGGTTTTCCGTATGTTTATATCGGAAAAAATGTTGATCCGCGCCGCAAGGCTGACGTAAAACCCGAACATCTGGAAAAAGTTATCGTTCCGGACGTTCTTTTAACATCGCATTCCGCCGCGCTCGGTCTCGTTTTTTATGACGGCAAAATGTTTCCTAAAGATTATCGAGGCGATGCGTTCGTCGCTCTGCACGGCTCCTGGAACCGGCAGAAATTAACGGGTTATAAAGTAATTCGCGTGAAATTCAAAAACGGAAAACTCGTTGAAAACGCTTACGAAGATTTTATATCGGGTTGGCTGCCCGATGAGAACAGCAACGAAGTTTGGGGCAGACCCGTCGGTTTATTGGTCAATTCCGACGGTTCGCTTTTAATTTGCGACGACGGCGGCAATAAAATCTGGCGCGTTTCTTATAAAAAATAAGTGGAAGGGAAAAGGAAAATTGTTAAAAGAATCGTTTCCGAAACTAAGCAGAAGAGCAAAAGTAATGTAAGATTTTCGATTTATGTTTGGAGTCCCGCGTTTACGCGGCATCCGCCAGCGAAGCGCGGCGGAAAACCGTCTGAAGGCGGGACTCCAAACTTTTCAAAATCACGTGTTATTTATGCTTACCTGCTTATCAATTTTTAAATGTTTAATCGGCTATTTACTGAAAAATAGTGAATAGCTGATAGTGAATAGTGAATAGTTAGCCTTGAAAATTATGAGAAAAGTGCTGAAAATTAGTGCAATAATTTTGGTCGCCGGATTTTTCTTGATTCAAATTTACCGTCCGGCGCGGACGAATTTTCCGATTATCGAGAGCGAAACTTTAGAAGCGACAACGCAGATTCCCGAAAATGTCCGGGCGATTTTAAAGCGTTCGTGCAACGATTGTCATACGAATCAGACGAATTGGATTTGGTATTCAAACATCGCGCCGATTTCCTGGGGAATGGTCGATCACGTCAACGAAGGGCGCGAAGAATTGAATTTTTCCAAATGGGCGACCTACGATGCGAATCTGAAGGATAAAAAACTGGACGAAATTTGTATCGAAGTTGAAAACGCGGAAATGCCGCATTATCAGTATTTATGGCTTAATCGGGACGCGGGGTTATCGGCGGATGAGATCAAAATTCTGTGCGATTGGACAAAAAGCGAACAGGCAAAACTTACTGAAAACAGCGAAGAAAATAAACCGCAAAATTAATATGAATTCGGGCAAAAACAGAAAAATCAATAAAACACAAAACAAGTGTTGAAAAATCCGGCGAAAAATGGTTAAAATTAAAACAGTCGAAAGACTGACGAAAAGCTTTCCCAAATTTTTAAAATTTAGAAATATAAATAATGAAGCAAATATACCCCAAAGGTGTAAAGCCTCTAATTGTAGGTTTTTTTACGTCTATTATATTTTTGAGCGGAAATGTTTTTGCCAATGAAAACATAAATAATTCGACGTTTAATTTTGGTTCGTTTTCATTTTCAAGGACATTAGGCGAAAAAAAGATTTTAGAATTGGTCAATGAAGAACGCCGCAAGAGACGTTTAACGACTTTGGTTTGGGATTCAAAACTGGCAAGTCTGGCGCGTTCTTATTCGGGCAAAATGGCGCGGGAAAATTTTTTCGGTCATAAAGATAAACAGGGAAGCACTCTTATTCAAAGAGCAAAAGATTTTAACATTACAAATTGGAGCGGAATCGGCGAAAATCTTTATTCCTGTAAAGGCTTTGATGATCCGACCGAGCCGGCTGTTTCCGGTTGGATGAAATCGCCCGGACATCGCTCGAATATGCTGAATAATTCGTGGAAATCAACCGGAATCGGTATCGCAAAGGCAAGCGACGGCAAAATTTATGTCACACAGGTTTTTATGAAATAGAAAAAATTAATACTTATTTAACATATCGAACTGTAAATGTCTTCGTATAGATTTTACAGTTCGATTTTTTTTGTGGAAAATTCTTTGAAAAATGAAATAGAATAGTTTCAGGAGGAAAATTGGTTTATGGAAATTTTATTTGATAATCCGCTGGCAAATATGTTTGGACCGTATTTTTTGCTGTTTTACGCCGTAACGATCTTTTCAACTATTATTACACTTGTTATTGTCAAAAGAGTGCTTGATCGCACGGACAAAATGCCGAGTCCGTCGATTCCGACCAAGATTGATCCGTATGAAATCGCCTACTTGCGCGGCGGCACGAATGAAATGGTGCGTTCGGTCGTTTTCGGTTTGATGCAAAAGGATCTTTTGGAAATTGATCAAATCAATAATCCGAATGCTATAAAAAGAAAAGATACTTCAAAGCCGCTCCCTAATCTGAAAAATATCGAACTCGTCGCCCTCGAATGGTTTAAGGGAACACGCGAAACCAAAGAAATTTTCGGCACAAACGGGTTGGTTTATCAATTAGAGCCTTACGGCGATTCCTACAAACAAACTCTCGAAAGCCGTCAATTATTAAGCGATGCGCAGCTGCAAAAAAGTTTTGCAATTTTCAAATGGCTGGCAGCCACCGCCATCGCCGGATTAGGGTTTTACAAGGCATTTGCGGCGATTGTCAACGGAAATTTTAATATAATTTTTCTGATAATCTTCGGCGTGATCGGCTTGATTCTGGTTTTCGTTTTCGGGAAAATGCCGCGTTTAACCAAACTCGGCGAGTATTATCTGGAAAGATTGCAGCTTGCCTTTGAAAACCTCAAAGCAAAATCGCAATATATGTATCAAAAACCGGAAACCGTGCAAAATGCCGCGCAGACGACATTTGCCGGAGTTGATCCGCTTCTGCTGACGGTCGGCGTTTTCGGCGGCGGAATCTTAGCCGGAACGATGTATGACAATTACAATCAGGCGTTTCACAAATCACAGCAGGCAAATGCGGCTTCATCCGGTTCGGGATGCGGAGCGGGCTGCGGAAGCTGTTCGGCGGGCGGTAATTCTTGCAGTTCCGGCAGTTCGTGCAGCAGCGGCAGCTCTTGCAGTTCGGGATGCGGCGGCGGTTGCGGCGGTTGTAGTTAAACAGTAAGGCAAAAGGCAAAAGGCAAAAGGCAAAAGTGGAAATCTTTTTCAAGTAATTGAAATTACCGGATTAATCGCCTATTTAATAAAGCAATAAACCTGATTGCTTTTGATTATCCGCTTAAAAAGTCTTTAATATGAACACTTTAAAAAAAATGGGCGTTGGAATTGGTTTTCGGGAACAATTTCGCGCCGATATTTTTTTGCACCGT
>CAYUGW010000191.1:0-7351 GCA_964444245.1 uncultured Blastocatellaceae bacterium
CTTTGGGAATCGCGCCTTCGGGAATATGCACGTGCAGATCGTAATTTTCAAAATCCTCTTCGTTAATGCCGAGTTCGGTCGCACGTGCTTTGGCATACGAAAACGCGGCTTGCGCTGATTCCTGCATCACTTCGCCGAGTTGTCCGGTCAATTGAAGCTTGCCTTTCCCCTTGGTTTTAATGGCTTCGATAAACAAAATATCGCCGCCGACCGCCGTCCAGGCGAGTCCGGTCGCAATGCCAATCTCGTCTTTTTTCAAGGCTTCTTCGAGGAAAATTTTCGGCGAACGCAAAAATTCCTTGAGATTATTGGTCGTGATCGTTACAGGTTTGAAATCATCTTCGAGTTCGGCTTTTTTCCGCGCAACCTTGCGGCAGACTTTGCCGATTTCCCTTTCGAGCTGGCGCAGTCCGGCTTCCTGCGTGTATTGACTGATGATCTGCATCAGCGCGGTTTTGGCAAATTTTATATCGCCTTTTTCAAGCCCGTTTTCCTCGATCTGCTTCGGAAGGAGATGGCGTTTGGCAATTTCGAGTTTTTCTTCCTCGGTGTAGCCGGAAAGCGAAATAATCTCCATCCGGTCGCGCAGCGCGGGCTGGATCGTGTCGAGAACATTCGCCGTCGTCATAAACATCACGTTTGATAAATCGAATGTTACATTCAAGTAATTATCACGAAAACTGCTGTTTTGTTCCGGGTCTAAAACTTCAAGAAGAGCGGAACTCGGATCGCCGCGAAAATCCGCGCCGACCTTGTCAATTTCGTCGAGCATTATCAAAGGATTATTCGTCTCCGCCTGCTGAATCGCCTGAATCAATCTGCCCGGCATCGCGCCGACATATGTGCGGCGATGCCCGCGAATTTCCGCTTCGTCGTGCAGACCGCCGAGAGATAGGCGGACGAATTTTCGATTTAAGGCGCGCGCCACCGAACGCCCGAGCGAAGTTTTCCCGACTCCCGGCGGACCGACTAAACACAGAATCGAACCTTTCGGTTTTTCGCGCAGTTTGCGAACCGCCAGGGCTTCGACCATACGTTCCTTAACGCGCTCTAATCCGTAGTGATCTTCGTCGAGAATCTTTTCCGCTTTCTTCAAATTCAAATTATCTTTTGAAGATTTCGACCACGGCAATTCGGTCATAATGTCCAGCCAGTTTCTCAAAGTCGCGGTTTCGGCGGTGTCCGGGTGCATTCTCTCGAGTTTTTTCAACTGGCGAAGTGCTTCGTGTTCAGCGGTTTCGGGCATTTTCGCTTTCAGAATTTTATCGCGGTACTGCTCGATTTCTTCAAAAAGCTCGTTGCCTTCGCCGAGTTCCGATTGAATCGCCTTTAACTGCTGGCGCAGAAAATACTCGCGCTGTGAGCGGTCAATCTCGCCGCGCGCCTGCGTGTTGATTTCCTGCTGAACGGTCAGAACGTCAATTTCCTTGCTGAGCAGTTCATTAACGCGGCGCAGACGTTTGACCGGATCGGAAATATCCAGAACGCTCTGCGCGTCTTCGACCTTTAATTCCAGATTCGAAGCCGACAGATCGCCCAGCCTTCCGGCATCTTCGAGATTTGCGATAATCGCCAGAACTTCGGGCGAGATGTTTTTACCGAGGTTTGCCGAGCGTTCCATCGAACCGCGCACATTGCGTACGAGGGCTTCGACTTCCAGAGAATTTTCCGGCGCAAGCGGTTCGGAAATCGGTGTCAGATTGGCTTTCACATAATTTCCGGTCGGATCAACCGATTCGACGCGTGCGCGCGAAAGTCCCTGAATCAAAATGCGGATTCTGCCGTCGGGCAGTTTCAGCATCCGCATAATTACGGCAACCGTTCCGACATCGTATAAATCTTTTTGTTCCGGTTCTTCGACATCAACATCCTTTTGCGAAACGAGCATAATCATCCGGTTTTGGCTCAAGGCTTCATCAACTGCACGGATTGATTTATCCCGCGAAACAAAAAGCGGCACGATCATAAACGGATAAATAACGATGTCGCGCAGAGGCAAAACCGGCAATTCGGATGGAATCAGCAACTGAGGATCGGCAATTTCAGCTTCGTTAATTTTTTCTGAGAAATCTTCTATTTCGTCCATAAATTTATGTTAGAAAGTAAAGAGTAAAAAGTAAAATGTAGAAATAAAACAAAAAAACCGCAAATTAAAACGGTTTCGATTAATTTCGGGTTTATTTTTTAATTTATTCGTAACTGCATTGTACGCTTTTCGATTAGAAACTCACGCCATAGAATTTTTGTAAACTACTGAACATACAGAGTTTCTTAAATTTGAAATGTGTAATTCGGAATTTGAAATGATCTTAGTTCTTAATTTTCCTCACTTTTCTTCGTCTTTTTTACTTTTTTCTTCGCCGCTGATTTATCGCGTGAGCGAACCAGATATTTCAGTTCGTTCATAAATTCGGAAACGTCTTCAAATTCGAGATAAACCGAAGCGAAACGCACATACGCGACCTTATCGAGTTCCTTCAAACGCGTCATAATAATTTTGCCGAGTTCATTTGTCGGGCGTTCTCTTTCATTTGATTCCTGAACGTAGCGTTCGACCGAATCCACGATTGATTCGAGTTGATTTGCCGAAATCGGGCGTTTTTCGCAGGCTCTGAGAAGTCCCGCCATAATTTTACTGCGGTCGAACGCCTCGCGCTTGCCGTCTTTTTTGACGACCATATACGGAATTTCGTCAATCCGCTCGTAAGACGTAAAACGCTTTCCGCAATCGAGACATTCGCGCCGGCGGCGAATCGAATCACCGTCTTTGGCTTCTCTCGAATCTACGACTTTATCTTCTAAATGTCCGCAAAATGGGCATTTCATAATTTTTTTTCAGTTCAAAGTTTAAGGTTCAAAGTTCAAAGCTACCAACATCTGAATTTTATCCTAAGCTCGAAGGTTTTATTGTATAAACCGAATTACAGAATTCGATTTTACTTGGAACTTTGAACTTTGAACTTTGAACTTTGCGCATCCGTTTCCAAATCTTCAACCGCGTGTTCGCTTGAAAGCAGACTTTTTAAGCGTTCGACGCTGATATCGCCGTGAAAGAAATAGTATAACCCGAAAATCACGGCAGGCGCGAAATAAACCAGATGCATGACGATGGCGACCGCCGTCGCCCGTTCCTTAATGCCTTCGCCGTCGCCCATCAAAAATACCAAACCGCTGGCGGTCGCCGCGTGAAACGCGCCCGCCGCGCCGCCCGGAGTCGGAACGATCGAACTGACGGTGGCAAATCCCATGATAAAAAGCGAATGGCTGAAATCGAGCGGCAGATCGAAGGCTTTTAAGACAAACCACGTCGGCAGCGCGATTGCCAGCCAGAGCGTCAGAGTCCAAAAAGTAACCAGAAGCGTTTCGCGCCAATCGCGCAGAATCTGCAAAGCCGTCGCCAGATGCTTTGCAATGCTGATAACAATTCGTTTAATTTTCCCCGAAATAAAAAATTTATCCGACCGATTTTCCAGCCAGCCGATAATTTTCACGGCGTATTTTTGATAAACGAATAAACCGATAAAACCGAAAGCAATGCAAACGAGCATTAAAATCCCGACGATTTTTACATTTTCAAATTCATTTTCGCGCCCGACCGGAGCTTCGAGCCATAATAAATTAAGGGCGAAAAAAGAAGACAGTGCGGCAAGATCGAAAATCCTCTCAACGCCGAGCGTAACGAGCGCGGCACTCGGACGCACGCGTTTGTCGCGCATCGGCAGCCACATCGGACGAACGATCTCGCCCATTCTTCCAATAAAAAACACGGCGGCAAAACCGACTGTCGTAGTTGCAAAAAGTTCTTTCATCGAAGTTTCGGTAATCGGCGCAAGCAAAACCTTCCAGCGCACCGCCCGCAGAAAATAGCCGAGACAAATTCCCAAAACCGCCAGAATAATGTAAAAAGCCTGTGCTTCCTGCAAACTCCGGCTGACTTGCTGCCAATCTAAATTTCTTCCGAAATACCAAAAAATAAAAATGGCGAATAACAAAAGGATTATGAATTTTATATACTTTCGCAAATTATTTCCGACCTTGATAATAAATTATTTATGTTTGACTGATTTAACTTTAATGTATTACGGTTTTGTTAAATTACTGATAAAGACAAAAGATACAGTATTTCGTTGAAAAACTTCAACGAGCAACACATAACTCTTTCAGGTAGATGTTTAATTCACGCTTTATTTTATTAATGTTTGATGAATAAAATATAAATTGGAACTTTTCTTTTTCAGACTTCGTAAAAAATTCTTGTCAGAGCGCGGATAAAACGCTCTGCGCTTTTTTAACTTAAGAAGGGACTACGCTTGGAGAAACTGGCTTGGAGGCACTGAAGATAGCGGAAAATGATGGCGCAGACCTTGTGCGGCGATGTCGTGCAGGCGACGGGACCGCGTGGGAAGAGATCGTTTCTCTCTATTCGCGCCGCATCTTTAATCTTGCTTACCGGTTCACATCGAGCGTCGAAGCGGCTGATGATTTAACGCAGGAAGTTTTCATCAGAATTTATAAAACGCTCGAACAATACGATCCGAAGCAGGGAAATCTTTCAAGCTGGCTGATGCGTCTGGCGCGAAATTTGATAATCGACGATTACCGCCACCGGCAGAGAAATCCGCAAAACGCCTACGCCGATGATGTTGATAATCATACTTTTCATCTGCGGGCGGTCGGGACTTCGGCGCAGAAGGAGATCGAACGGCGCGAGATTTGCGCTCAGGTGCAGGAAGGAATTGACAAACTGCCCGCCGATTTGAAAACGTGCGTAATTTTGCGCGACATCGAGGAATTGAGCTACAAGGAAATTGTCGATGCGCTCGATATTCCCGAAGGAACGGTCAAATCGCGCATCAATCGTGGACGAATCGAACTGGCAAAGATTCTGCGGCGAATGAGAGTTGTCAATATTTAGAAAATATTTGATAAGGCAAAAAGATGAAAAAAAAGCATCAAATGCCGGAGAAAAGTTTTGGAGAGAAATTGATGTAAGCAGGTTTTGTTTTTATGAGTTACCATGATGAAAAAATTATTAATTGTTTAGAGTTTGAAGAGAATCTGACGGATTATCTGGATAAAACTCTGGACAAACTGACGCACAAAGCGGTTGCCGCGCACGCCTTAAGCTGCCCTTTGTGCCATTCGCTTTTAAATGAAGTCAAAGACGCGCTCGAAGTTTGCCACGAACTCGCCGTCCCGAATGTTTCAATGACGCGGCTCGAAGCGAGAATTATTTCGATGACCGCGCCGGAAACGGCGATGTCGTGCGAAAAATTCGAAGAATATCTAACCGATTATTTAGACGGTTTTCTGCCCGCACCGATTTTTCATCGTTGGGAACGCCACGCCGTTCTGTGCGAAAACTGCACCGATCTGCCGGGCGAAGTCGTCCGCTCGATTGCCGCTTGCTATACCGCCAAAGCCGAAGAATTGCCGATGCCGGAAGGTTTGCACGAACGGATTTTGCAGGCGACAATCGGCACGACCGAAGCCAAAGAAGTCAAAGCATCTTGGGCATCACAGACAATCGAATGGATTCGCGGACTCAGTTTCCCGATCCCGATGCCGCAGCTTGCGCCCGTCGCAATGATCTTGCTGGTCGCGTTTTTATTTTTTAACCAGACGGTTTCGGCTGACGGTTCGATCAGCGGAATTTACAAAAAGAGTTTTGCATTAGCCGGACAAACCTATAAACAAGGCGCGGACATCGTTCTGCGCGGAGATCAAACCGGACAACAATCGCCGCAACAGTCGAATCAAGAACCGGTTGACGGAACTTTTATCAACAAACAAGGGGAAAATAAGAAATAATGAATTGTGCGTATCACAATCAGAATACGGCGGTAGTCAACTGCAACGGGTGCGGAAGGTCTCTGTGTTCGGCTTGCGACCACCGGATCAAAGGTTTCCCTTTTTGTCAGGACTGCATCGTTTCCGGCATACAGCTTTTGCGCGAACATCAGAGCAATTCATCCGCGCCGAACGTCAAAAGAAAAACTTCGCCCTTTATCGCCACCGTTTTATCGCTGATCTGTCCCGGACTCGGCGCGGCGTATAACGCACAGACGACCAAAGCATTGATTCATTTCGCCGTTTTTGCGGGACTCTTGCAAATGGCATCTTTGACGGGCGGAATGCCGCTTTTCGTTCTCGGCTTCTTGGGAATGTGGCTTTTTGCCGCGCTCGATGCCTTTAGAACGGCGCGGCTCATTCGTTCGGGCGCGAATGTTGACGGCGCGGAAGATATTCTGGTGCAAAAACTTTCAAATAACCCGAAAGCCTGGGGAGTTGTGCTGACAATTCTCGGTTTATCATTTTTTCTTCAACCTTTTTTTAATTTTTTGATGAAGTTTATTTTGCCGATCTCGCTCATCGGTTTGGGCATCTATCTGCTTCGTAATTATTTCATAAAACCCAAGGAAACACAGGCGAATTATGTAGATTTTGACACACCCACGGGACAGCCCGTTTTTGTCAGCGCACTGAGTGAACCGAATTTTCACGCGGAAAATTTCGACCCGGAAAACGAATTTCCGACACAAGTTCGTTCAAAGAGTTGGAAAAACAGGTAACAAATTTAGTATGATAGTAAAGGGTTAATTTTCGTATCTAACAAAAGTGCGTGTTTCCCTAAGTAAATCAGTAGTATCGAGAGGTTTATATTATGCCGTTTTGGTTAAAAGCAACAGGAATCGCCGGAAGTCTTGCCGCACTTATCGGTTCGGTCAGTTATTTAACGATAGCCGATAAATGGGGAAGCATCTTCGTCATTTTAGCTTTGATTATTTCATTACTTAAACAGATTATCGCTTTCATCAGTTTCTTGACGGTCGCGATTAAGTTTTTAATAATTTTCGCGTTTATAGCTCTTTTTCTCGGAGTCGCGCTCATGGTCTTCCGCGCTTTCAGAGATAAACAAAAGGCAAAAGAATAAGTCTATTCAACCGGAAACTATTGGTTCAATTCGAGTTCAGCCATTGCATATGTTTTAAGGCTACTTGCTATTTGCGATGGCTTGTGCTACTTTCCTAACTTATTATTAAATAGCAAAAAGAAAAATTCAAATTATAATTACCCCTAAAGAGAAGTGTTAAGTCTTTATTTTTAATTACTTAAACACACTCGTAAAGGATTCGCGTCAGTAGTGCAAAGATGCGCTCACGTGATTCTACGCGTCGGGATTTGAAATAAAAATCACCGGCGTAAAATCATAAAAATTAAGGAGCTAAAAAGCATAATGCAAAAAGACGACAATAAATACAGTTTTTTACTATCATATTCGTCTAAATCAAAAATTCATATTCGCCGCATCGAGGTTTCAAAGAAACTGATTCACAGCGGCACGGCAAGT
>CAYUGW010000192.1:0-7303 GCA_964444245.1 uncultured Blastocatellaceae bacterium
CTTTTTCGCGCTCACGCGCTCATTGCAACCGGGACGGATTGCGCTCCAGTCAAAATGCTCTCCAGTTGCTTTTTTAACTTCTATTTTCCGCCTTAAAGGCTTTTTCCTTGGCGGCAAAATTTTCTCTGCAAAGGCGGATAAATTCTTCGGCAATCGGCGAAACATAGCCGCCGCGCAGACTTGCCAGCCCGAGTTTCCAATTGATTTCCGCGCCTTCGATAAACCATGAAACGAGATGTTTTTCGCGGATTCTTCGGGCGACGTTTTTCGCTCCGGCAAGTCCTACGCCCATATCGTTTTCGACCATTTTGATGATCGCTTCCTGACGAGATAGTTCCATCACCACATTCGGTTTGACATTCGCTTTTTCAAAAAAATCATCAATCATCCGCCGGGTATTTCCGCCTTTTTCGCCCAGAATCAAATGTTCTCCGGCAAGCGTCGCCGCACTGATAAATTTTTCTTTTGCCAATTTGTGCTTCGGATGAGCAATCGCAATTATTTCGTCGCTAAAGAGTAAATCTGTTTTTATATCGAGATTTTCAACCGGAAGCGAAACAAATGCAATATCAATTTCGCCTTGCAGAATCCGCTCGACCAAAATATGACTCGTGCCGGAACTTACAGTAATTTCGGCATTTTTGAATGCTTTTTTCAAGTTTTCCAGAATTTCAGGCAATTGATCCGTGGCAAACATCGCCGAAGCCGAACCGATTCGCAAGCGTCCCTGATCATTGCCGTTGATCTCTAAAATTACTTTGAGCAGATCATTATATTCGCGCAGAATTTTTCGCGCTCCTTCGATAATTTGTTCGCCTTCTTCGGTTAAAATTGCGCGGCGCGGCGTGTTTATAAAAAGCTGTAACCCGATTTCCTGTTCGAGTTCGCTGATTTGTACGGAAATTTCATCATCGGAAATATCTAAATGCTGCGCCGCTTTTTCAAAAGTCTTTAAATCGGCGATGGCAGTAAATGCTTTTAGTTGATTAATTTCCATTGAATTTCCAATTCCTTAAAATGAATTAAAGCTATTTTCTAAACAAAATCGGTGTTTGTAAAATGAAAACTTTATATATAAAGAAATTTTATGGCAAAAAATATATCTTTTAGTTTTAATTATATAAAGAGTATTGTTATAATAACCAAAATTTAGACATTCGTCCATACAACTTCGATGGTTTCGGCTGGCGGAAACAAACATAGAACAGGCGCATACAATCCGGGCAGGTTGTTTTTAGGCGTTGACGGCGGCGGAACGAAAACCTTCGCCGTAATTATTGATGAAGGAGAAAATGTTATTGCCGAAGGGCTTTCCGCCGCTTCAAATCCTGTTCGCGTCGGGATTGAAACCGCTGTTACAAATATATCTGAAGCGGTTTCGATCGCTTGCGACAAAATAAATCAAAATCCGGCTAATATAATCGCCGCAACTTTGGGTTTAGCCGGAGTCCGGCGCGAAGATTTGCGGCTCAGAATCCGCGAACGCATTTCGAGAAATCTGAAAATCAGATCAATTGAAGTCATAACGGATGCCGAAATCGCGCTTTACGGGGCGGTCAAAGAAAAACCGGGTTTGGTCGTCATCGCCGGAACGGGTTCGATTTGTCTGGGAAAAAATGGAAACGGCGAAAAAGTTTCGGCGGGCGGTTGGGGACCGCTTGCCGGAGATGAAGGCGGCGGCGCGGGAATCGCCCGCGAAGCCCTTCACGCGATTGCCAAAGCCTCGGACAATCGAGGTAAATCGACGATTTTAACGGAAAAAGCGATGACATATTTCCGCGCCGGAAAGCCGGACGATCTGGTTTTAGCGATTTACGCACCGCAAATCGATAACCTGAAAATCGCCGGATTTGCCAAATATGTCGTCAAAGCCGCTAAGGAAGGCGACCGGGTCGCGCTTAAAATTATGGAAAACGCCGGCAGGGAATTGGGCATTGCGGCAAATGCCGTGATCCGAAACCTAAAATTGGAAAACGAAGAATTTCCGATTGCTAAAGTGGGTAGTGTTTTCAAGTCAAAAAAAATAATCACCAAACCTTTGATGGAAACGATAAATAAAGTAGCATCGAAGGCTTATTTGATAAATCCGCTGCTTCCTCCGGCGGTTGCCGCCGCGCATCTGGCAATCAAATTAAGCAAAATGGAAAAGCAAAAAGCGGTTAGGACTTTATGAGGTTTTAACCGCTTTTTTTTTCTTTGATAAATTGAAACTGATTAGGTCAAAAAACTAACTTCCCTCCTTAGAAAAGGAGGGATGCCTGGTAAGGCAGGGTGGTTGATGCGTTTATCTTTCAAGAACATTAAGTATTATCCAACCACCCGCAACCCCTCCTTTTCTAAGGAGGGGAGTTTTTTATTTTTTTGATTTGTTCAAAGACCTAATCAATTACGATAAATTTTTTACTCGTAGCGCAGAGCCTCGATCGGATCGAGTCGGGCGGCTTTCCAAGCCGGATAAATTCCGAAAATCAAACCGATTCCGACGCTGGCAAAAAAGCCGATTGCCGGTGCCCAAAGAGGAACATACGAAGGAAAAACAAGTCCGATCAGAAAAGTCAGCCCCCAGCCGATTGCCAGACCGATCAAACCGCCGAGACCTGTCAGAGTTGCGGCTTCGACCAGAAATTGCATAAGAATATCGCTTCGTTTTGCTCCGATTGCCTTGCGAATCCCGATTTCGCGGGTTCTTTCCGTCACCGAAACGAGCATTATATTCATCACGCCGATTCCGCCGATCATCAAACCGACCGAAGAAATAACGACCATCGCCAGAAACACGCCCTGCGTAATTGCCTGAAACTGATCAATGATACTGGCGGCGGTTTCCATCGAAAAATTATTTTTCTCGCCGAACGGCACCTGACGGCGAACTCTGAGCAGATCCTGAACCTGATCTTTCGCTGCGTTTAATTGTCCGTCTTTTGCGACTACAAGAATAAAAAGGTCTTCGGCGTAAGGTTTTAAGCGCAGAGCCGAACCCATCGGCATATATATTACATTGCTTTGATCATTATCGCCGCCGCCGCCGCCGAATAATTGTTCCTTCTTTTCCAAAACTCCGATGATGCGAAATTCACGCCCGCCGATGTCAATTTTTTCACCGACCGGATTACCGAAAGGAAAATAACTGTCAACAACCGCCTGACCGATCAAGGCAACATCCGCCTTGGTTTCATTTTCATTTTCGGTGAACCAGCGCCCCTGCATCAAAACTTCCGTCGTCGTTTTTTCAATATCGGGTGTCGTACCTTGAAGTATTACGGCGGAAGACGTTTTGCCGTTGCCGCCTTTGACAATGATTTTTTGTCCCCAACGATTGCTCGAAACATCCAAAAACGGGACGGCGGTTTCGATTGTCGGAAGATTTTTCAAGGCAGCGGCATCTTCGATTATTAAGGGTTTTCGCATTCTTTCTTCACGAGTGCGTCTGCCTGTGCTGAAACCGATGTCAAATTTGTATAGAAAAATCGAATTTGTCCCGAATGATTCGACCTGTTTTTCGACCGCAACATTGATTCCGCTGATAATTGAAGAAATCAGCATAACCACGATGACACCGATAATTACGCCGATAATCGTTAAAAACGAGCGCAATTTATTGTTTCGCAAAGTTGCGATTGCCATCTTAAAATTTTCATAAAAACTGCCGCCAAGAATGGTCATAACAAAATCACTTATAAACTTAATCTGCTCTTAACGCCTCAATCGGATCGAGTCGAGCCGCTTTCCAGGCAGGGAAAAGTCCAGCAATAATTCCGACTCCGGCTGAAACGCCGATTGCCAGAACCGCCGCCCACCACGGAATTTTAGTTTGAATTACATATGCGGTAACAATTAATCCTATCAATTCGGCGAGAATCAAACCGATTAGACCGCCAATCGCCGAAAGAGTTGCCGCTTCGTAAAGAAATTGTTTAAGAATATCGGATTGCCGCGCTCCCAAACTTTTTCGGATGCCGATTTCCTTTGTTCTTTCCGTTACGGCAACCAGCATAATATTCATAATGACAATCGCTCCGACAATTAAAGCGATTGCCGGAACAGCAATAATCACGATAAAAGTCGGACCGAGAACACTATCTCTTAAACTCGTGATCGCATCGGGAGTTCGGATGCCGAAATTATCTTTTTCGCCGAAGGAAAGTTTGCGTTTGATTCTTAAAAGCGTGCGGGCTTGTTCGACGGCATCATCAAAGGTTTCATCGTTATAAGCCGTTGCTTGAAAATATAAACCGCGTCCGCCCGTTAATGCCCCGAAATTTGTTTCGTAAGTTTTTATCGGAATATGAATAAAGCTGTCCTGCGGTTGTCCGAAAACCGTTCCTTTAGCGACGGCAACACCGACAACGCGATAGGGAAGACCACGAATACTGATTTCTTCTCCGATCGGATCAAATCGCGGAAACAGTTTGTTGGCAACATCCGCACCGATAAAAGCGACGCGGGAAGCACCGTTATTTTCAGAATCTACAAAATAACGCCCGTCTTCAATTTCGATCTTATCAATTTCAGCAACTACGGGTTCTACGCCTTCGACCGTTATATCTTCGAGAATCTCTGAGCCGCGTTTGACCAAAGCTCTGTTACCACGTGCTTTTGCCCCGATTTGTTTGATTAAATCCGCCCGTTCGCGAATGAATTCCAACTCCTCAAAAGTTAATTCTTTATTTCTGCGTTGAGCTTCGGCAAGTGTATCCGTATCCTTAAAATCGTCGAAACTGAATCTCATCACGGTAAATGAATTTGAACCGACACCGGCGATTTTTTCATCTACATATGCATTAAATCCCTGCAAGATCGAAAGCACGACCATAAACGCCGTAACGCCGATAATCATTCCCAACAGCGTCAGAAACGAGCGAAGTTTGTGCCCCCAAATTGCCGCAAATGCCAGTTTTAAAGTTTCGGTAAAATTCATTTAATCAATCTCTTTTCATAAAAAGTTTCTTCGATTATAAATTATATTTTACGTTTACGATAAAGGGAAAGTTATATTTGTTTGTAAATATTTGTAAAGTCGTGTTTTTTCGGAGTTGATGTGAAGGGTTTTAATTTGAAGAATTTAGGAAAAACAAGTTCCAAAGGCTGATTTGAAACACCACCAAAAATCAAACAAGCGTTTGGAGCGCGCGCCTTGCATAAGCCCCGGCATCCGCAGGTGAAGCGCGGCGGATAAATCTGAGAGAAAAAGGGACTCCAAACGCTTGTTTTTTTTCTTAAAGCGAGCCAAAAAATTACCGGTGCAGTTATTCGTGCTTTGGATTATTTATTCTTAACATCACTTTCGATTTCGCCATCGCGGATCGTGATTACGCGATGAGCGCGTGCGGCGATGTCGGGTTCGTGCGTTACGAGAATAATCGTATTTCCTTCGTCGTGGAGTTTTTCAAACAAAGCCATAATTTCGACGCTCGTTTTTGAATCGAGTGCGCCGGTCGGTTCGTCAGCCAGCAAAATTGACGGATGATTGACGAGCGCACGGGCAATCGCCACGCGCTGGCGTTGTCCGCCGGAAAGTTCGTTCGGGCGATGCGTCACGCGGTCGCTTAGTTCGACCGAAGTCAAAGCGGCGGTCGCCTTTTCATGTCTTTCGGCGGTACGCATTCCGGCATAAATCAAAGGCAGTTCGACATTATGAAGCGCCGTTGCACGCGAAAGCAGATTAAAGGTTTGAAAAACGAAGCCGATTTCCTTGTTGCGAATCGAGGCAAGTTCGTCATCCGTCATTGTCGAAACAAGATTGCCGTTGATCCAGTATTGTCCTTTGGTCGGCGAATCGAGACAGCCGATCAGATTCATCAAGGTTGATTTTCCCGAACCCGAAGGTCCGATAATCGCTAAATATTCACCTTTTTGTACTTCAAACGTAACTCCCTGCAAAGCGTGGAGTTGTTGTGTTCCCATCTGATAGGTTTTCCAAATGTTTCGCATTGAAATCAATGCGCCCGGTGCGGGATTTGTAACGCTGCCGTTAAATTCAAAATTTTCTTCTTTTCCCATAAATTTTTACGAAGGCGAACCACCGCCTTCCTTCTTGGTCTGTTTTTTAACGACATCGCCTTCCTTAAGAGTATTTAAGATTCGGCTCGGTCCGGTAATTACTTCCTGTCCTTCGGAAAGTCCCGAAATTATTTGAATATCGGATTCGCCGGTAATTCCGGTTTCAACCGCAATGAATTTCACCTTGTTTCCCTCTAAAACATAAACGCCTTTGATCGGTTTCGGTTTTTCAGTAGATTCGGGAACATTGCCTTCTATGGTCGGCGACGGCGAAGCGTCAGGTCTTTTTTCAATAACGGCTTGAAGCGGAACGGCAATGACATTTTCGGCTGTTTTTGTGGTAATAACGGATGTCGCGCTCATTCCCGGACGCAGACTGTTGCGAACATCTTCGGTCAAATCGGTTAATTCGATAACAACCCGAAATTCTTTGGCTTCCTGAACATTGATATTTACCGAAAGTCCGCCTGTAGTTTGCGATTTACCGACGGCAAGCGGAGTCTTTTGGGTAACTTTCCCGTTGATTTCGATGTCGCCGAGCGCGTCAACTTTAACTGTTACGGGTTGCCCGACAGCAACTTTGTCAATCTCGGTTTCATCAACCTTGACCTCGACATTAACCGTTGACATATCGGCAATGGTTAAAAGCGGTGTTGATGAAAGTTGTGCAACTGCAAAGGTTCCGACTTTTGAAGGAATATCAGCGATAACACCGCTTATCGGGGCAACTTGCAGAGTTTTATCACGCTGCGTTCTTTGTCCGCGAAGATTAGCCTCTTGTTGAGAGTAACGATATCGACTTGATTCCGCATTTAAATTAGCTGTATCAACAGCACGTTTGGAATCTTTTACGGCAACTTTTTGTTGATTTGCTCTGGCTCGTGCTTCTTTAACACGGGCTTCAGCTTCATTTATTGAAAGTTGTTGTGATTTAAGCCGCGCCTGAGCGTTTCGCAGAGCGACTCGTGCAGTTAAAACTGTATCGTTTTTCTGATCGTATTCGAGTCTGGAAATAACGCCGCTTTCGAGCAGTTCTTCGTTTCGTTTTAATTCGCGCAAGGCAATATCCAGATCATTCTGGGCGCGGTCAACATCGGTTTGCGCGGCGACGACTTGCTGACGCGCCGAGGCAACTTGCTGCTCAGCCGTATCAACCGCCGCTTGCGAAGCGTTTAATCCTTGTTCCGCTTGCGAACGTTGATTTTGTGCGGCAACTACCTGCGAAAGCGAAACTTGCACATCCGTTTGAGCTGCTTGAGAACTGGCGAGTTGGGCATCGGTGCTGGATTGAAGTTGTGTCGGG
>CAYUGW010000193.1:0-5722 GCA_964444245.1 uncultured Blastocatellaceae bacterium
TCCGGCTTTTAAGTTCGCTTGATTCAGGCTTTTCGATCAAGGGCGTAACGCTGGCTGCGGAACATTTACAGCCGAACGGCGGCGGTCTCAACAGCACTCTGACAATTGACGCGATCACACAACAAAACCCGCTATTGCCGAATCAAAGCGTCATTGTCGAAATCCGTTTCGGCGTAATGCGCTACGGTCGTCATCCGCTTCATCTGGCGGTCGAAGCATTGCAATAAAAGTTTTATTCCTAAATAATTTATTGCAATACTGAGGTAAAAAACTTCCGGAATAAGTAGAGCGTAAATTAAATTTTAAGGCGTTTGAAAAAAGTTTGGAGTCCCGCCTTTAGGCGGCATCCGCCAGCGAAGCGCGGCGGTAAAGCCGCCTAAAGGCGGGACTCCAAACACTCGAAAATTTAATTTACGGAGTAATAAGTGATATTTGAAAAGTAAAAAGTGATAGATAATTCTTTGTTAAAACCTATGATTTATCACTTATTACCTTTTACTTATTCCGAAGCATAAATGGCTAAACACTTCATAGTGAATTAAATCAAACTTAGCTCAAGAAGTTTATCAAAGATGCAAATGATTTTTGGTAAACTTTTTTTCGGAATTTTAAACAAATTTATCTATCTAATTTAATAATCATCTGATATTATTAGCTACATCCATTTCAAGTTGCCCCTAAAAACAGTAATAAATGTCAAGCTTTTTATTACTTGTCAAGATTGAAAGGAGTTTGATTTAATGAACTACACTGAAGATTTTACCCTGATAAATAAACAGTCGCCGGAGAATTTGCAGACTTCCGAGACCCGTTATCGAAGGCTCTTTGAATCATCTCTCGACGGAATTCTGATTCTTGATGCGATCACGCGAAAAATTACCGATGTAAATCCGTTTATGATGGAACTGCTCGGCTATTCGCGTGAAGAATTTATTGATAAGGAACTCTGGGAAATCGGCGTTCTCAGAGATAAGGAAGAAAGCGTTGCGGCATTTATCGAACTGCAAATGAAAGATTACATACGCTATGATGATTTGCCTCTGATAACCAAAAATGGAGTGTGCCGCGAAGTCGAATTTGTCAGCAATGTCTATACGGAAGAAGGTCGTGAGGTCATACAATGCAATATCCGCGACAATACCGCGCGAAATGCCGACGACATCAAAACGCGTCTGATCAAACGGGCGATCGGTTCGATTGTCGAAGGCGTGTTAATTTGCGACGTGCAACAACCTGATTATCCGTGTATTTATACCAACGCCGCTTTTGAAAAAATAACCGGATATACATTTGCTGAGGTCGAAGGTCGCGACTTTCTTTTTCTGCATGGCAGAGAAACCGATTCGAAGACGGCTGAAGAAATCAAAGAAGCACTTCGGCACGGAAAAATGTTTCGCGGAGAAATCATCAATTATCAAAAAGACGGAACTCCCTTTTGGAACGATTTGAGAATTTCTCCGGTATTTGACAAAAGAGGTAAATTGACAAATTTCGTCGCTGTTTTGCGGGATATTACCGAGCGCAAGAATGCCGAGGAATGGCTGAAAATCAGCGAAGCACGCTTTCGTCTGCTATGCGATTCCGCACCTTTGGGCATTTTTCTGGCGGATAAAAACGGGGATTATCTCTATGTCAATCATTATCTTCAAAAAATTGCGAAATTGTCATTTGAGGAATGTCTGAATTTCGGATGGGAAACGATTATTCATCCCGAAGACCGCGAAGAAATTTTAATTGAGTGGAAAACCGCCGCAGAAAACGGAAAAGAATGTTTTCAGCAGTACCGATATTTACCGGGCGACGGTATTATTCGTTGGGTTAAGGTGCGAACTGTTCCGAATTATTCGGCTGAAGGTCATCTGGTCAGCCACGTCGGAACGGTCGAAGATATTACCGAACGCAAAAATGTCGAGGAATCGCTCAGTCGTGCCGAGATCAAATACCGGAATATCGTCGAATCGCTTCCGGCAATTATTTATCTGACAGAACTAGATCCGCCTTATTCACCGAAATATGTCAGCCCGAATGTCGAAAAATTAGGCTACACGCTCGAAGAATGGTTTAATTTGCCGGATATTTGGATGCAAATTCTGCACCAAGAAGACCGCGAACGAGTTATCCGAACGGTCGAAGTGGCAATGAACCAAAACCTGGAAACCGATATAGAATACCGCATCGTTGCCAGAGACGGTACAGTTTTTTGGGTACACGACAAAGGGCATTTCGTGTTTGATGAAAAAGGCGAAAAAACAGGCTGGCAGGGCGTGATGCTCGATATTTCCGCCACCAAAGAACTCGAAAAACAGCTGCGTCTGGCACAGAAACTCGAATCGGTCGGAATGCTGACGGGCGGCATTGCCCACGATTTTAACAATATGCTGACCGCCATCAACGGCTACAGCGATCTAACTCTGCGGCAATTAAAAAAAGATGATCCGCTGCGCCCGAATATCGAAGAAATCAAGAAAGCCGGACTTCGTTCGGCAGATTTAACCCATCAATTACTGGCTTTCAGCCGTCAGCAATTGCTTGAACCGATTGTTACGAATCTGAATGAAATAATTGTTGACACGACAAAAATGCTGCAGCGTCTGATTGGCGAAGACATACAACTGACAACTTCGCTTAGTTCCCAAATCGGTCAAACTGTCGTTGATCCCGGACAATTTTCGCAAATCGTTATGAATCTGGCGGTCAATGCCCGCGATGCGATGCCGCAGGGCGGGAAACTGACGATCGAAACCGCCAATGTTTTCATCGATGACGATTATACACGCCAACACGTCGGTTTTCTTCCCGGCGCGTATGTCATGCTGGCAGTGAGCGATAACGGCATGGGAATGAATGATAAAATCAAACAACAAATTTTTGAACCGTTTTTTACGACCAAAGAACTAGGTCGCGGAACCGGACTCGGATTAGCCACAGTTTACGGCATAGTCAAGCAATCCGGTGGAAATATCGAGGTTTACAGCGAGCAGGGTATCGGAACGACATTTAAGATTTATCTGCCGCGGGTAAACGAAAAGGTTGGAAAAGTGCAAACTCGCGCAGTTTCTTCCGAAATGTTAATGGGAACGGAAACCATTCTGCTTGTTGAAGATGAATTATTAGTGCGAAATTTATCAAAAAAGATTCTGGAAACCTGCGGTTACCGTGTGATCGAAGCCGGCGACGGTTTGGAAGCATTGGAGCTTTGCAGAGAGGATTATTCGATTGATTTATTGATGACCGATGTCGTGATGCCGAAAATGGGCGGGCGTGAATTATCCGAGAAATTAATTAAAACTTTACCGAAATTAAAAATTCTCTATACCTCCGGTTATACTGACGATGCGATCGTGCGGCACGGCGTGATCGGGCTTAATAAAAATTTTATTCAAAAACCATTTACGCCCGAAGCGCTCTCAAGCAAAATTCGCGCAATTCTCGATAATACCTAGATATTTATATCAAAAATAGCCTATAAAAAAGTTTAAGTCTTAACTTTGGTCAACAAAAAAGCTCCCAAACCCGCAAAAAGCAAGATCGGACTCCAGACGGCGATATTCGGCGATAAAAATCCGTTTTGCCCGAATTGTTCAAAAACATTCGTGATTCCCATAAAAAGCAGCCAGATTCCGACGGCGTAACCGATGGTGATTACCTTTCCTTTGCGGCTCAGGGATAAAGCGAACGGAGCCGTGAACAAGGTTATTATCAGCGGCAGAAAAAGCGTCGTGTATTTTTTTTGAAGCGCGATTTGAAAAGTCCTTTTCTCGATTTCAGATTCGCGGATTTCTATTTGTTCCCGCGTTTCGGAAGCGTTCAAGTGATTCGGTTTTTCGTATAAATTATTAAAAGGATTAGCTTTTACCTCTAATTCTCCATTTGAAATTTCCGTCGTCTTTACCTCATTTTCCAGATATTCCGTTTTGCTAGCCGTGCCGATTATGTTTATTTTTTCGCGTTCCCAAATGCCTTTCGGAATCGAGAAAATCGTTTTTAATTTCGATTCATTTTCGGAAAATTCATAAATTGTCAGATTATTAACTTCCCTTTTCGACGAACTGCTTTTTTCGTCAATTTCAAACGAAAAGATTCTTTCATTATTCGCCACCCAGTATTTTTCTTTTTTATCGTTTGTAACGCCGCGATTGCGGATTTGTGTTCTTAATTCATCCTGAACGCGGTTGGTCTGAGGGGCGAGTTTTTCCTGAATTCCCCAATTCATTACGCCGATTATTGCCATCAGAAGGAAACACGGCGCGAGCAGACGATAGATGCTCTGCCCGGATGCCGTCCAGGTAACGATTTCATTTTGTCTGGATTTTATGACATACGTCGCAAGAGTTGCGATCATTAACGATGAAGGTGCCAGCTGAATATAGATAAACGGCAGTAAATACAGAAGATAGCTAAATAAAAGAAAAATTCCGTTATCAATCGTTCCGGCAAATTTCCATAATTCGAAGGCGGTAAAAATCAGATAGATGGAAGCTAAAAATGTTATTGTCAGAACGAAATATTTGAGCAGCGTTAAAATAATATCGAAATCGAGAATTCCGGTCGTAATATCTATATAATAATTGCTTTTAGCAAGCTTTTCTTTTTTTCGCGTAAAATCTATTTTGATCAAATCTTTGAGTCGTTTAGGAGATTTCTTCACCAAATATCTGCCTGATAAAAACAACCAGGTTATGACAAAAATGCTGATCAAAAACGGTAAAAGCCCTGCCAGAAATACATTTATATAATTTGTGCGGGCAAGTTGTTCGCTCAGAAGCGAAATCAGATAATACGCAACAAGGCTGACCAGTGCCAGAAATATGCCGAATCCTCTGCCTCTACGGTTAAATCTGATAACTAAACCGGCTCCGAGAAGCGCAAAAATCAAAGGCGTGATCGATAGCAGAATTCTTCTCTGCCACAAAACCTGCGCTTCGGTTCTTTCTTTTCCGTCCTTTGTCGAAGCGTATCTGGCAAGCTCCGTCAAACCCATTTCTTCGGGCGTTGATTCGCTTTTGCTCAGTCTTTCGACAATCTCGTTGCGCCTGGTTTTAATCGCCAGACGGATTTGTCCGAGATTTTCCGAAACGAGTTTTTCCTGTTTTTCGCCCAGAGAAATCGTATTGACAAAGGCATCATCCAAAACCAGTTCGGATGTTTCATCGGTCGCATCTATTCGCCCACTTTTTGACGTTATCAGACGCATTTGATTGTTTACTTTATCTTCCTGATAAATAAAGACATTTTTCCAATCGCCGCTTTCCAGATCGCCTTTTTTGACATAGATCGTAAAACCGTTGATTTCGGTATTGAAAACTCCCGGCTCAATCGGTGATTCGAGTTTGAAAAGCGCGGTTTTCACGGCAACTGCACGAACGATCTGCGCGGCGAACGGAACGCCTTTCAAGTTTATAAAAAATGCAAAAAATGAAAGCAGAATGCCTAGAAAAATAATCGGCATGGCGATCTGCAAATTCCCGACTCCGGCGGTTCGAATGGCGATCAGTTCGCTGTCGCCCTGCATTTTGGAAAGACCGATAATCACGCCGAGCAGAACAGCCATCGGGCAGGTAAAAGCGATCACATTCGGCACGAGTGCGAGAGTTAATTGCCAGACTAAATTGTTTGGAATGTTGATGTTAAAGAAAATATCGGAAAAACGGCTTGCCTGTTGGACAAACAGTATGACACTCAATAAAAGCCACGAAAATATAAAATAAGGCAGAATTGATTG
>CAYUGW010000193.1:5822-7301 GCA_964444245.1 uncultured Blastocatellaceae bacterium
CCGCCGAGCCTGAGCAGCCAGAGTTCAAAATAAACCATTATGCTTTCAAGACTTTCCGGCATTTTCGAGGCTGTTTCCAGACACGCTTTTGCCATTCGATAGAGTCTTTCGTTCGGATCGTGAGGCGGTGCGAATTCGATCAATAATTCGACAAGATATGAAAATTTTTGCAGAAAATTGATTTCTCCGGCATTTGCAAAATAGGATTTGACCAGATCGATCCGGCGAATCGAGACCAATTCTTTTTCGTCCTTTTGGAAATATTCGATTTGAACAATCGAAAACGGTTCGAGACTTCCGCCGAAACGACTTTTCAGACGTTTCGCACCCTTGGCAACTCCGCGTATAAGTCCCTGGTTTTGTGTGAGAAGCAAAATAATTTTATCCGCTTCCGCCAAACTGTAACTCTTTAAGATCAAACCCTCTGTTTCAAATAATGCCATTAGAATAAAATTACCAGGGAATAAAATAAAAAACCCACGCCAAAACCAGGCTGATGACGACGAATTGCAGAAATGTTTTCGCGCCGTAAATCACTCTTTCCTTCGACGTGCCGTCAAGAATCGCCCCGAAAACTATTCCCACCAATAAACCGAACCCGACCAGATATAAAAAATGAATCATCTTTTTCTCCCGATGCTGATGTCGAAAGCATCCAAAACCGCCAAAAAATTGAGCAAACCGGCGATTTCAAGAAATCTGCCGCCGTATTCGAAGGTTGCCCAAGCCGCAACATTCAGCGGTGGACTTGCCATTAAAATAAAACTTATTATAGCGCCGAGACCGTTGCCCAATCTTGCAAAAACATTTAACAGATAAAGCAATTGACCGTCTTTATATTCAAAACCCGGATAATATGCCCCGCCGCTGATGACGGCGATAATAAACATTGTCCAGATAACCGCGCCGATTATCAAACCCCTTCTGATACGACCTTGCAGAAGATGTCCTACGCCCGGTAGAAACCAAGAAATTACTCCGATAACATACGGATTTTCCATTATTTTGCCTCAATTTTATTCATTTTTAACATTAGCAGTCGGCATTTCGACAGTTAATATTTTTATCATTATAAAAAGTATATCTTATACTAAATAAATATGTTTATGCTTGCCTAGAATTTACCTTAAATCTAATAAAGTAAGTATTGTTTTCGCAACTTTTCAAAAATTTCTATATCTTTATCCAAAAAGCTTTCTATTTCTTTCAAACTGCTTCCCGCTTCGAACATTTCCCGGATTTTTGTCGTTCCGGCTATCACATCAAACGGGTTTCTTTCGTACTCATATTCATACGGCGGAATTTTCCACTTAAAATCGTTCGGATACATTTCAAATAGTGTCTTGATTGCGGCGATTCCCGTAAATACCGATTTGAACATTTTTCTGTCGGTTATATGCAAAAATGTTCCGCCGCAAATCGTGTTTTGATGCTTTTGAAATGTCGGTAAAAAGTTTGTTTCCCTAAAGATAACGCCCG
>CAYUGW010000194.1:0-7290 GCA_964444245.1 uncultured Blastocatellaceae bacterium
GCAAGTATTAAAAATTATGGCTTGACGGCGGCATACGACATTCAAGTTTCCACTACACCAAATCTTCAACGCGCATTTCACAAAGAAGAAGATGATGTAAGCGTAATAACTTCCAAAGTTTTTTCTTTGCTTCCGCCAAATTTAGAAATAACTGATTCGTTGGGTGGAAGTCCAGATTTTTACCAAAAATATACAGAACCGTTTTTTGAAGGAACAGTATCTTATAAAGATGCTAAAGGAAAGATCTATGAAGAAGGCTTTCAAATTAATTTGGAAGCTACTTCAAGGAGACTTTGGGTTAATGAAAGAGAGATTTGGAAATGTCTGGAAGACATAAACAAAAATTTGGGACAAATAAATACAAGTATCCAAAAAATAGAAAAAATTCAAAATGGCAGAAATAAAGAAAGTATTAAAACAGATGAGCAATTTTGATGTAGAAAAAATTCGTGAAGATTTTGGCAATGAACGACACAAAATTATTTTGGGCGAAGCTGTCGAAACTCTTAAAAACGAAATACAAGATTGTTCGATTGATCTGATATTTGCCGATCCGCCTTACAATATCGGGAAAAATTTCAATGGTCATAAAGATAAATGGAAAAATGATGAAAGCTATCTCGAATGGTCTTATCAATGGCTTGATTTATGCGTAAAAAAACTCAAGCCGAACGGCAGTTTTTATGTGATGACTTCAACGCAATTTATGCCGTATTTCGATATTTATTTGCGGAATAAATTGGAGATTTTGTCGCGTATTGTCTGGTTTTACGATAGTTCGGGCGTGCAAGCCAAAAACTATTACGGCTCGATGTATGAACCGATTTTGTTTTGTGTCAAAGACAAAGAAAATTACATATTTAACTCTGAAAAAATTTTGGTCGAAGCCAAAACGGGTGCCAAACGCAAGTTAATTGATTATCGAAAAAATCCGCCTCAAGTGTATAACTCGGAAAAAGTTCCGGGCAATGTTTGGGAGTTTCCGCGTGTCCGCTATCGAATGGACGAATATGAAAATCATCCGACGCAAAAACCGATTGCTCTTTTGGAAAGAATTATCAAGGCAAGTTCAAACGAAAATGATTTGGTTTTAGACCTTTTTGCCGGAACTTTTACGACCTCGTTTGTCGCTAAACAATTAAATCGCCGTTCAATCGGAATCGAATTGCAGGAAGAATATGTAAAAATCGGGCTGCGAAGACTTGAATTGGAAACCGAATTTAAAGGCGAAAAATTGGAAAAACCCGTTCGCAGTTTTGAAAAAACAACTATTGCCGAACAAACGACTTTGTTTTAAAAGATGGAACACAGCTTTACCGGAAAAATCAAAGAGATTCTGGCTTCACATTTCGGCGAAGTTAGTGAATCCGTATATGAAAACAGCAGGCTTCTGCAATACTTAAATTTAAAAACAAAATCGGCAAACAAAGGTTCAAAAGCGCGTGGAAGTTTCGCAAATCTTTATGCAATTTATGTTTTAGTTGAAGATTATATTAAAAAAGATTTTGTCGGGAATGAAAATTACGCTAAATATGAAGGAGCTAGATTTATTGACTTGCTTTCCAGAGCTAAGGAATTACCTTTTGGTAGTGCATTACAAAATCACGCCTTAAATAATCGCGTGAATGATGAGTTTGAAGGTGCTTTCCCGCTTTCTGCTCCTCCTTTTCCAATAATTCGCAATCGGGAAACTCGTCGTTATTGGATAAATGAAAACTTATTGAAAGTTGAAATCGGGGGAAATATATTTAATATTTCCACGGTAATTATTGAAATAATTGACGAGTATATCAAAACCAAACAAGATGCTTTTCAAAAATTCATTCAAGTTTGCGAACAATTGCAAATAATTGAAAAAACTTCGCCTGAAAACGTCGAAGAATTTATTTTATCTTTGCTTGCACCAAATGTTGATGCGCGGCTTTTTGAAATTGTCAGCTATGCAATTCTAAGATTTTATTATCACGATAAAAGAATCTTTTGGGGATTTGAGATAGACCATCTAAATGAAGAAAATCTTAAGCTCTATAAAACAGGTAGAACAAATGCAAATGACGGCGGAATTGATTTTGTAATGAAACCGCTCGGCAGATTTTTTCAGGTAACGGAAACTTTAGATTTCAAAAAATACTTTCTCGACATTGATAAAATTGCAAAATACCCGATTACGTTTGTTATCAAATCCGATGAATCTATCGAAAATCTGCATCAAAAATTAAAAGAAAATGCAGTCGAATCTTATGCTATAGAAGCAATTGTTAAAAAGTATATGGCGTGTATCGAGGAACTTATAAATATTCCGACTTTGGTTGAGAGATTTAGAGAAGCAGTTGAGCAAGGCTACTTGAATTCAATACTTTCCGAAATAATTACGCAAAGCAAGGTTGAATTTAATTATCAGGAAAACGAAAAAAATTTATGACAGCAGTAAAACAGATGAGCAATTTTAATGTAGAAAAGATTCGTGAAGATTTTCCCGTTCTATCGCAGACGGTGAACGGGCAACCTCTTGTTTATTTGGACAACGCGGCTTCGTCGCAAGTTCCGAACCTTGTGATCGAGCGCGGCGCGAAATATCTGGCGGAAGAGCATTCGAATATTCATCGCGGCGTTCATTATTTAAGCCAACACGCGACGACCGCGTATGAAGCGGCGCGGGAAAAAGTTAAAAGGTTTATTAATGCCAAAGAAGCCAAAGAATGTATTTTCGTGCGCGGAACGACCGAAGGCGTAAATCTCGTGGCTTATTCCTACGGGCGAAAATTTATCGGCGAAGGCGACGAGATTATCCTTTCGCAGATGGAGCATCACGCCAATATTATCCCGTGGCAGGTTTTGGCGGAAGAAAAAGACGCGATTATTCGAGTGATTCCGATGAATGAGCGCGGCGAGCTTATCATCGAAGAATACGAAAATATGCTCAACGAACGCACGAAAATTGTCGCCGTCGCGCATGTTTCAAATTCTTTGGGAACGATCAATCCGGTCAAAGAAATGATCGAGGCGGCGCATAAATTCGGCGTTCCGGTTTTTGTTGACGGTGCGCAAGCCGTGCCGCATTTTCCGGTTGACGTGCAGGAGTTGGACGCGGATTTTTATACTTTTTCCGGTCATAAAATGTTTGCGCCGACCGGCAGCGGCGTGCTTTACGGCAAAAAGGAATTTCTCGACAAAATGCCGCCGTATCAAACCGGCGGCGGGATGATTCGCACCGTCACGTTTGAAAAAACGACTTATGCGCCGATTCCCGAAAAATTCGAAGCCGGAACGCCCGCAATCGCCGCCGGAATCGGACTCGGCGCGGCAATTGATTATCTGAATTCGATTGATTTTGCGGCAGCGGCGAAATACGAACACGAACTGCTCGAATACGCGACCGAAAAACTTTCAAATATCGAAGGCGTAAAATTGATCGGCACGGCGCGGGAAAAAGCTTCCGTGCTGTCATTTACAATCGAAAACATCCACCCGCACGACATCGGTACGATTCTCGATCAACAAGGAATTGCGGTGCGCGCCGGACATCACTGTGCGCAGCCCGTCATGCAATTTTTCGACGTTCCCGCAACGGCTCGCGCTTCGTTCGCTTTTTATAATACGCGCGAGGAAGTTGATAAATTAGCCGACGCGGTGCAAAAGGTGATCGAGGTTTTTGCTTGAGATAAAACATTTACAAAGTTGATATTTTATTTAGTTAAGGGTACTATATTTCAGAAAAGTATCCTTATTTTTTTTTAATGATACCAAAGTATCATTAAGTGTCGAATGAAAATATCAGACTTTACAGACTCAAAACACGGTGAAATAATTCGCGCGATTCAAGGATATTACTCGTACATTCCAAAAAATCTGCCGCCCGATATTACTCCATCCTGGGAATTATCGCAAAAAATATCAATTGCCGACCGCGCTCTGAGCGAATTGGCAGGCACAACCAGAACTCTGCCGAATCCGAATCTTTTTATTAACAGCTTTTTGCGGCGTGAAGCCGTTCTTTCAAGCCGTATCGAAGGAACTCAAGCATCGCTTTCCGACCTGTTCTTTTTTGAAGCGGCGGGCGAAAAAGAAAAAGAATCCGATGTTCAAGAAGTCATTAATTATGTCAATGCGCTCAATTATGGAATCGAAAGGCTCAATGATTTACCTTTAAGCATTCGCCTTTTATGTGAGATTCACGAGAAATTGATGCAGAATGTGCGCGGCGATGAATCGCGGCTGACTCCGGGCGAAGTCCGGCGTTCGCAAAATTGGATCGGACAGCCTGGTTCGACCTTGATGGATGCGACTTACGTTCCGCCGCCGGTTGATGAAATGAAACAATGTCTGGGAGAACTTGAAAAATACTTTCACGCCGATTCGGATTTGCCGCCGCTTGTCAGATTGGCTTTGATTCATTATCAATTTGAAGCGATTCACCCGTTTCTCGACGGCAACGGGCGCGTCGGACGGTTGTTGATTACATTACTATTGATTAAAGAGGAATTACTTTCACAGCCGATTTTATATTTGAGTGCTTTCTTCGAGCGAAATCGTGATGAATATTACCGTTTATTATTAAGTGTAAGTCAAAAGGGAACGTGGCGCGAATGGGTTGAATATTTTCTGCAAGGCGTTGCCGAAGAATCAAAAGATGCCATTGTTCGCGCCAATTCGGTGATTGATTTGTGGACGAATTACCGGCAAAAATTGCAGAACGAAAGACATTCCGTTTCAACTTTGACTTTGCTTGACGAGTTAATCAAAAATCCGGTGATGACTTATAAAAAAGCTGAAAATGTTTTGGGATTTACAAATCGTGCGGCGCGTCAGAATGTAGATAAACTCGTTGAAATCGGATTGTTAAGAGAAATCACGGAACGCGAACGCTATAAAATTTTTGTCGCCCCCGAAATTATTGCAGTTTTAGAAAGAGTTGAAGATAATATAAACAACCCGTAATGCAGTTTTTACTTTCGTTCCGGCAACAGCTCGCGCTTCGTTCGCTTTTTATAATACGCGCGAGGAAGTTGATAAATTAGCCGATGCGGTGCAAAAGGTGATCGAGGTTTTTGCGTGATAAAGTCAGAGAATTCATTGTTAATTGACCAAATTTTTCAGGGAAAAGTTTATTCATTTAATTATTACTCAAGTCCTGAAAAAGATTTTGAGCCGTCAATAGATTTGACATTGATTAATAATGAAGAAATTAGAGTCTTTAGATTTTTGTGTCCAAGCCAAATTGAAATTGATAGTCGCTATTCGCAACATAACTTTGGTTTACAAATTATTGATATGTCTGAAGGACAAATGGAATATGTAAATCTGCTAGTCAATGGAAATTTAGAAAATGTCGGTGATTTCAGATTTTGGGCAAGAAGTGTTACAGAAATTACCGAACTTGAAAACCAAAATTGAAATATGCCTGCGAAAGATATTTATCACGACACGGTAAAACGTGCGCTCGAAAAAGATGGTTGGACGATAACCAAGGAAAATCTGCATCTGCGTTGGGGCAGACGCGATGCGTATGTTGATATTGCGGCGGAAAAGATATTTACCGCCGAAAAGGAAGGGCGTAAAATTGCGGTTGAAGTTAAAAGTTTCATCGGGCAGTCTGAGATGTCGGAGCTTGAAAAGGCTGTCGGGCAATTTGTTTTGTATCGGTTCGCGCTGAAAAAGAAAGAGCCTGACCGTGAATTATTTTTAGCGATTGCCAAAGACATCTACAACGATTTATTTGTTAATCCCGATGGTCTGGCGTTTATCGAAATCAACCGGTTGAAAATGCTGGTTTTTGATAAAAATAAGGAGGAAGTTTTGCAATGGATAAATTAGAAAAGTATCAAACTGTTGTGGAATCGATTTTGAGCGAATACGCGGCTATTCCATACGCCTACGGCGAAATTGAACGACGCACGCTTTTTAACCGCGAAAAAAACACCTTTCTGCTTTTCGTTGTCGGTTGGGACAATAGCGAGCGCGTTCACGGTATTAACATTCACGTTGACATAATTGACGGCAAAATCTGGATACAGCGCGACGGCACGGAAGACGGAATTGCGACGGATTTGGAAGCGGCAGGTGTGCCGAAAAGCGATATTGTTTTAGCGTTTCACGAACCGGAACTCAGAAAATATACGGAATATGCCGTGGTTTAAGTTTGTGGAAATAACTTGTGTAATGTAAATCTTCGACGTTCCGGCAACGGCTCGCGCTTCGTTCGCGTTTTATAATACGCGCGAGGAAGTTGATAAATTGGCGGAAGCGATTCGAAAAGTTATTGATGTTTTTGCAAGAAATGATTACTATTTTGATAATTCAGGAGTTCAAAATATATGACAAAATTTCTAAGTATAATGCTTATACTTTTTACAGCAACGATAGTAAATGCCAATCAAAACAATTTGTTTAATAATCAAAACCTGTTCACAAAAACGGGGATGAACTGTCTTACCGGCGATGTGCTTAATTGTATGGGTGGAGCAGACGGTCATCACATTTATGAAGAAGAAACCGAATGTCCGATTGGAGGTGAGAAATTTAAAGCACGCTACCTTGGCACACATTCAACGTATGGTCGCCATCTCGATTGGGAACCGGTATCTTATATGCGTTTTCCCGTTCCGTTACCTGTTTGTCCGAGCAATGGTTTTGTAATAACCGAAGAAAAATACAGCAAAGAAGAATTGGAGAAACTAAAAAAAGTTATTGAATCAAAAACTTACAAAGACTTGTATGCTCAAAAACACGCGACATATTATCTCTTTGCAAAAATTAAAGAATTAAACGAAGAAAAGTTTGACGATTATTGGTGGTTATACCTCAATGCTACTTGGGAAGCCAATAATTGTAAAAATGATGCTCGCTATAAAGAATATGCTTTGGAAACGATTTCAGCAGGCAAAAAAAGACTAGCCGAATTGAAAGATTCCGAAGACCTTTATTGGATTCTGAAATTGGTTACCGCAAATTTGTATCGGCGAATGGGTGATTTCAAATCATCACAGGAATTAATAGATAAATTTGGTAAACCGGCATTGAAAGATAAAGAAGACAATGAATATTTTATGTTAGCGAAAAAACTTTTGCAGAAAGCGGTCAAAGAAAAAAATACTGACCGAGTTCCGATTAGGGACGCAAGAGACGACATTGATTAATTCGACATTCTATAGACTTAAAAATCCGCAGCCTAATCATTCCGAAAATTTTACGGATGAACTGATGAAAATTTTGACGAAGAATATCCGATGCTCATTTTGGAAGAGCTTCGTTTGCTTTTTATAATACGCGCGAAGAAGTTGATAAATTAGC
>CAYUGW010000195.1:0-7286 GCA_964444245.1 uncultured Blastocatellaceae bacterium
CCACTGACGTAAGTGCCTTTACAACAAATTCAACTGCTGGAACTGCTATTGCTATGACTAATTCTAGTGGAACAAACACTAGATATTTTCAAATTGATTTAGGTGGAACAAATCTGGATCAATATTCATCATTTAGTGTTTATGTTCAGGCTCAAAGGAGTGGAACTGGAGCGCAGGTTGTTACTTTGGCTTATAGTACAGATGGGATAAATTTCACAAATTTTGTAACTACAATGAGTCCAGGTAATGGTAGCTTTGCTTCAAATGTTTTTAATCTTTCTTCTGTTTTAACCCTAAATAATCCTACAAACCTTACGTTTCGGCTACTAGCAAGTGGGGCAAGTGGTACTGGAACTTTAAGAATTGATAACTTTCAAGTTCAGGCATTTGGTCCATCAGCCGCATCAGGCACAGTTGCGGGGCGTGTTCGGGATGGAAAGGGAAACGGTTTGAAGTTTGTTACGGTAATGATTACGGGCGGCGGTTTGGATGAGCCGCTGTATGCGACGACGAATCAGTTCGGGAAATATTCGTTTGAGGATATTCCGGTCGGTTCGGATTATGTGCTGCAGGTTTTCTCGCGCCGCCATACCTTTGAACAGCCGAGCCGCATTGTCAGTCTGAAGGATTTTATCGAAGACGCGGATTTCATCGGCAGGGAGTTTTGAGAAAAGGAGACGGGGAGAAGGGGAGAAGAGGAGAAAGGGAGATGTTCAGATTCCTTTCTCCTCTTCTCCCCTTCTCCTCGTCTCCCCTTCTTCTTCTACGTCATTCCTTCGAGCGGGAAGAAGCGGTCAATGAATTCGATGTGGAGACGTTGGATTTTGTCTTCGCCGAGCCGTACGCCGCGCACTATCGAAATGATCGAAGCATTATATTGGTCGCTTTTGACGCGGACGAATGAACCGACCGGCGGCGAAAGCGTCGTGTAGATCGCCGCGCCGCTGTAGCTGATGTTTTCCGTTACGGTGTGTTCGCTCGAAATCACATTATTGTCGTCATCGAGCATCTCGACCGTAATGTTTGTCGGGAGTTTGAGCCGCGTATGACGGCGCACATCCTGCGGCAATTCTCCTTCGTCAGGACACGCATCGGCTTCGCGGAGCGTCCAAAATTCATTGCCTTCGCGGTGCGAAATGTCATAAATCATCGCCGGATTTCCCCAGTAACTGTCCGGCGGTTTCTTGCCGATAAACCCGACTCCGATCGAATACTTCTCGGCATTGGAAATCGCTTCCGTAATCTTGATACAGCGGCGCACGATGCCCCAGATTTTATATTGCGATTCGGCAAAATCGTAATTGCGAAGCTTGCGCGGCATCGGAATCGTCAAAAAGACAAGTCGCCCGCGCTTGACCGGACGCGATAATATAAAACCCGTTCCAAAAACGGAAACGTCCTTGACGCGTGTGATCTCGTCCCACTTTATTTTCTTGTCAACGGATACTTCTACCCTAATCGGCAGTTGCATCGAAATTCGTTGGATTCGTCGGCTTTCCTCAGCGGAAATCTCGGTTGTCAGCATAAATATTTCTCCGGAATCGAGTATTGTTTCAGATACGAACTTTCTTAAAATAAAAAGAGTAAAAAAAATACTGAAAAGTTCGTTTTTCGGTCGGTCTGCGAAAGGTCTTTCAAGTTGCGAAACAGGCTTGAAACCTGTAAAATAATAATACATTTAAACGGCTTGGAATTCCAGTTTTTTTTAGTTCACGCCTTTGTGTCGAGAGTGAAAAAGCAGAAAAACTTAAAATGTGAAAAAGCTGAAATCCCGAAGTCGGAGCTGAAAAAAAATAAATAAAAATACCGACATTTTAGCATCGACAAAAACGATTGCCGAAAAAAAACGAAAAACTTTTTCACATTTTCGCTTTTAAACATTTTCACCTAAACAAATATGCTCATTCAATAATGAAAATTTCAAACAAAATTTATACAAGACAGGAAAATAAATGGATAATATTTTAGAAAGAAATCAGGTAAATATCGAAGACGAAATGAAGCGTTCGTATCTGGATTACGCAATGAGCGTCATCATCGGACGCGCCCTGCCCGACGTGCGCGACGGTCTCAAACCCGTCCACCGCAGAGTATTGTGGGCAATGCAGGAACTCGGCAATTACCACAATAAACCGTATAAAAAAAGCGCACGCGTCGTGGGCGATTGCTTTGTCGCCGGAACGCTCGTACATACCGAAAAAGGTTTGAAACCGATTGAATCGGTCGAAATCGGTGAAGAAATTTTACTACCGAACGGTTATACGAGCAAAGTTGTCGAAGCATTTCAAAATCCGGCAGATGAAGTTGTCGAAGTAAATCTTTCAAACGGAAATTCGCTGAAAGTTACAAGAGGACAACTTTTCAGAGTTTTAAGTGATGATTTGGAAATCATCTGGGAAAAGGCGGAGAATCTTGAAGGCAAACGGGTTCTGGTTTCAAGTCCGCGCAGTTTGGGGTTTCCTGAAAATCATCCTGATAAACAAAAATCCAATCTCGCATATACGGCGGGTTTGCTGGTTGCCGAAGGTTATCTGACCGACCGCGGACGTTCGAGTCGCGTCGGAATCTCGATGGTTGACAGCGAACCGCTCGAATTTATCGCCGAAGTTTGCAAGGAAAATTCGATCAAAACTTATTTCAGCGAAAAGCAACCGAAACAACTTCACCATAAAATGCAAACGACCATTCGTTTCAGCGGTTTCGATGCCGCTTACGAGATTTGCGAAAAGAAATGTAATGAAAAAGAAGTTCCGGCTTGGATTCTGGAAGACCGCAGATATTTCGCCCCTTTTATCGCCGGATTTGTTGACGGCGACGGTTATTTTCGCAGCGAAAGCGGAAAACGCGAATCCGTTTTGTGTTCGACTTCCGAAAAACTCATTAAGCAAATTCAAACAATGCTCGCCGACGGCGGAATTCACGGCGCAGTTTTCTGCGAAACCGAAGGCGCGAAACGCAAACTACCGATTTTTGTTTTGACAATCACCGGCGAAAATGCTTCGCGATTAGCTTTTTTATTGAAAGACTTTCTCAAAATTGCGCGAAAGAAAAACGCCGCAGACGAATTTGCAAATTGGAAAAACCGCACTTTGAATCTTAATACAGAAAGTATTCCGGGCGATAAAATCTGGTCGGAGCTATCCGAAAAACATCTCGGCGGCGGTTGGTATCAGGATAAAAACGGCGAAAAATTCCGTTCGGGAATAAAATACGAAAACGGCGCAAAGATCAGATATTCAAGCGATCTGCAAGAAAAAACTCTTTCATATCGCCAAATTGAAACATGGGGAATACTTTCAAAACTTGAAAGAATCGGTTCGCCTTTGGCTCAGAATCTGAAAAACTTAATTGAAAATTATTCGGTTTTGGATGTCGTTTCCGTAAAAGATAAAGGTGAGTTGGCGGAAACCTTCGACATTCAAATCGAAGACGAAAGCCACGAATTTCTGGTCGAAGGCTGCGCCGTTCATAATTGCATCGGAAAATACCACCCGCACGGCGATACTGCCGCTTATGATACGGTCGTCCGTCTCGCACAGGATTTTTCGCTGCGTTATCCGCTCGTTGACGGACAGGGAAATTTTGGTTCAATTGATGGAGATTCAGCGGCTGCAATGAGATATTGTGTTGCAAACAATACACTTACGGTTACGGGTAATGGTTTGCAGCGTATTGAAAATATCTCGAAAAGCGAAGATATTGACATAAAAGTTTTATCTCATCAACAGAAAATCAATACGGCGAGCAAGTGGTTTGATTGCGGCGAGCATCCGACATTTCGTGTTAAGACCAAACGCGGTTATGAAATAACCGGAACGGGAAATCATCCGCTTCTTGTTTGGGAAACGGCAAAAAATAATCGCCCGCATTTTGTCTGGAAAACGATTGATGAATTGAAAAAAGGCGATTTTCTGGTGATTGACCGGAGCGAAACGCTCTGGACGCAGCAAGAAGTTATTTTGAAAAACTATCAGCCGGAGTTTGAAAATCCGCGCACGGAAATACATCAAACGCCGGAAACTTTGACAGCTGATTTGGCTTTTCTGCTCGGCGCCTTGACGGCGGAAGGTTCAAGCCGCAAAAACTGTATTGATTTTGTGAATGCGGAAGGCGAGTTTGCCGATGAATTTGTCAGAGTTTGGGAAAAAACATTTCCGACGTGCCGTTTGCATCGCTGGCTGCGCGAGCCGCACGGCTACGGCAAAAAGAATTGGTGGCAGATGCAGGTTGTCAGTCAATATATCGTTGGGCTTTTGCAAAACCTCGGCTTAAACGGTAAATCACACGAAAAACAAATCCCCGATGCGATTCTTCGTTCGCCAAAATCTGTTGTTGCCGCATTTTTACGCGGACTTTACGAAGGCGACGGCTCGGTTGAAAAATCGGGTAAAAGTCTTTTGCGCGTAACCCTGACTTCAAACAGCTCGGAACTGCTCAAACAAACACAGGTTGTTTTGCTGCGTTTCGGTATCGTGGCAAGTTTGTTCTGCGATGCTTCGCACGGTCGCAAAACGCATCGGCTTTGTATTACGGGCAAAGAAAATCTGGAAAAATTCGCCGAAAAAATCAATTTCTTTTCGCTTGTCAAAAGTGAGGCATTAAAAACAATAGTTTCTGAATTTTCGGGGATTGCTCTGTCAAAAACCGATTTCGTGCCGCATCTGGCAAGTTTTGTCAGGTCAAGCGCGATTGCCGAGAAACATTGGCTGGAACGAAATAATTTCGACCGTCTGCCGCGTTTGAAAAATTCGCTGTCGCGGATTGAAAAAGTAATCGGCGAGAGTGATTTTATCTGGATCAAAGAGTTGGCGGAAACCAATTATTTGTTCGATCCGATTGATTTGATCGAAGATGCCGGAGAACAAAAAGTTTATTCGATTCGGGTGGACAGCGATTGTCATTCGTTTATAGCTAACGGTTTTGTCAATCACAACACCGAGGTGCGTATGCAGAAGCTGACCGCCGAAGTGATGGCGGATATTGAAAAGGAAACCGTTGATTTTCAGCCGAATTACGACGAATCTTTGAGCGAACCGAAGGTTTTGCCGACGCGTTTTCCGAATCTTCTGGTCAACGGTTCGGAAGGAATCGCGGTCGGGATGGCGACGAAGATTCCGCCGCATAATATGACGGAAGTTGTGGATGCGACGATTGCTTTGCTCAAAGATCCGAATATTACTGCCGACAAACTTATCGAAATTGTGCCGGGACCGGATTTTCCGACGGGCGGTTTTATTTACGGACGCGAAGAAATTCACCGCGCTTATAAAGAAGGTCGCGGGATTATTCAGATGCGGGCGAAAGCGGCGATTGATCGTGTCGGGCGCGGAAATACCGAACGCGATGCGGTCGTCATTACGGAAATTCCGTATCAGCTTAATAAATCGCGGCTGATCGAAAAAATCGCGCAGCTTGTCAATGAGAAAAAATTAGACGGAATTTCGGAAATCCGCGACGAATCGAACCGCGAAGGAATCCGCGTCGTCATCGAACTAAAACGCGATGCAGTGCCGCAGGTCGTTCTTAATAAACTTTATAAACTAACGCCTTTGCAGATGTCTTTCGGCATAATCAATCTGGCGATTGTTGACGGTCAGCCGCAGATTCTGACGCTCAAGCAGATGCTCGAAGCGTTTGTCGATTTCCGCCGCGAAGTCATCCGCCGGCGAACGGAATTCGAACTGCGCAAGGCTCTGGCAAGAGCGCATATTTTGGAAGGCTTGAACAAAGCGATTGACGCGCTCGACTATATTATTCCGCTGATTCGCAGTTCGCGCTCGACCGATGAAGCGAAGCAATGGCTGACCGGAAAATTTGAAACGGTTAATGAAGTCAAAACGTGGCGCGGTGCGCCCGCCGACAAAACGCTTGCCGGATTTCTGAAGGAACTGCAAAAAGTTATCGGCGATCTGGGTTTTTCCGATATTCAGGCGCAGGCAATTCTCGATTTGCAATTGCGCAGACTTTCGGCATTGGAACGTCAAAAAATCATTGACGAACTCGAAGCATTATTAAAACATATCGGCGAACTCGAAGCGATTTTGAGCAGCGATCAATTGATTCGGCAGGTAATTGTTGACGAACTCAAGGAAGTCAAGAAAAATTTCGGCGATGCGCGGCGGACGGAAATCGTCGATGCCGGAATCGAACTCAAGATCGAAGATCTGATTCCGAATGAAGAAGTCGCCATAACCGTGACAAAAGCGGGTTATATCAAAAGAACGGCGATTTCGACGTATTCCAAACAAAGTCGCGGCGGCAAAGGTCGGTTCGGCGCGGTGGCGAAAAATGAAGATTTTATCGAACATCTGTTCACCGCTTCGACGCACGATTTCCTGATGATCTTTTCGGCAAACGGGCAGGTTTATAAGGTAAAAGTTCACGAAATTCCCGAAGGTCAAGCCGCCACGCGCGGAAAGGCTCTGGTTAATCTCGTCAATTTATCGTCCGAAATGAAATTTGTCGAAGTTTTGGCGGTCAAGGATTTTACCGATGACGTTTATGTCACGATGGTTACGAAACAAGGCGTGGTCAAAAAATCCGCTTTATCCCAATATCAAAATATTCGCGCCAACGGAATCAATGCGATAAACATTGACGGCGATGACGAACTTTTGAATGTTTTCGTAACCGACGGCACGAAGCAAATTTTTATCGCGACGCACGACGGAATGGCGATTCGTTTTGACGAACAAGATGCACGACCGCTTGGCAGAGTCGCGCGCGGCGTGCGCGGAATCAAACTTCGCAAAGGAGATTACGTAGTTTCGGCGTGCGCCGTTTCGAGCGATGAATCGGAAAATATGCTGACGGTTTCGGAAAACGGTTTCGGCAAGCAAACTCTGGTCGGAACGTATCGGCTGCAAAGCCGCGCCGGAGTCGGCGTAATCAATATGAAAACTACGAATAAAACCGGAAAAGTCGTCGCCACGTTCCCGGTCGAAAAAGATTCGGAAGTAATTTTAATTACCAAACAAGCAAAGCTGATTCGTCTTGAGGTCGGCAAAATCCGCAAAACCGGCAGAAGCGCACAGGGCGTAACATTGATTCGGATGAATGACGGCGACACCGTAACCAGCGCATCTCTGCTCGATCCTTCAAATGAAGGCGACGAAGAATAGACTGGAGCGCGAGCGTCCCGCTTGCACCGTTGCGAAAGCAACGGAATGGCGTTTGATTACAATAAAGTTTATTGAAATCAAACGCTTTTTCGCGCTATCACGCTCATGCAAGCGGGACGCTCACGCTCCAGTCTTAGTTTAAAAACTTAATTATTTCTTTTGCGC
>CAYUGW010000196.1:0-7285 GCA_964444245.1 uncultured Blastocatellaceae bacterium
AGCTGTTGCCTTTGTCTTTCGCTTTAACGCCTTTTTCCAGAACTTTACCGGCTTTCTCGATAACGGTCGCCGTTCCGCCCGCTTTTTCGATTTTTTCTTTAGCGGATTTGGTAAAACGATGCGCCGAAACATTCAGGGCTTTCGAGATTTCTCCGTTGCCCAAAATGACCAGATCGTGCTTGGCTTTTTTGATCAAAGCACGCTCGTGCAGAACTTCCGGCGTAATTTCATCACCCGCATTGAAACTTTCTTCGAGTTTTCCAAGACTGATTTCAAGCCATTTCGTTTTGAAAATATTTGTAAAACCGCGTTTCGGCAAGCGACGCTGCAAAGGCATCTGTCCGCCTTCAAAACCGATTTTCCGGCTGTAACCCGAACGCGATTTTTGTCCTTTATGTCCGCGTCCGGCGGTTTTGCCGAGTCCCGAACCGGGTCCGCGCCCGACTCTCTTTTTCTTGTGCGTCGAGCCTTTTGCCGGACGCAGATTGTTTAGTGCTAATGCCATTTTTCTTTCCTCTGTAAATAGTGAATCGTGAATTGCCAATTCGCCTCTGAAAGACTGTCCTTTGCTCAAAGTTATTAGGATAATAAACTCGTCGCAAAAAATCTATCGGCGATTAACGATTCACGATTAACCCGTTCTCTTATTCGACAATTCTTAAAAGATGCGGAACTTTTTCGACAATGCCGCGCATCGAAGGATTATCGGCACGCTCGACGATCTGATTCATCTTTGTAATGCCGAGACTTTTCACAATCGTTTTTTGTTTCTTCGGATATCCGATCATACTTTTGTAGTATTGGATTCTGATCGTTCCGCCGTCGTTTTCTTGTTTTTCTTGCTTCTTTGCCATTTTCTTTATTTTTTATTTTTGATTTTCGATTTTCGATTTGTCTTCTTTTGAACTCAAATCGAAAATTGCAAATCGAAAATTAGCTGAGTTCTTCAACTTGTTTGCCGCGCAAACGTGCTACATCTATCGGGTCTTTCATTCGCTTCAAACCGTTAAAAGTCGCGCGAATGACGTTGTGCGGATTGCTCGAACCGAGAATTTTCGTTCTAACGTTATGAACGCCGAGCGATTGCAGAATCGGGCGCACCGCGCCGCCGGCGATTACGCCTGTTCCTTCTGCCGCCGGTTTCAATAAAACTCTTCCCGCGCCGTATTTACCGATGATTTGATGCGGCAGAGTGCCGTTGATCAACGGAACGCGAATCAGATTTTTCTTGGCGGCTTCGACCGCTTTTTTGATCGCATTCGGAACTTCCTTTGCTTTTCCCGTTCCGAAACCGACGTGTCCGGCTTCATCGCCAACCACAACCAGTGCGGCAAACGAAAGATTCTTACCGCCCTTTACTACTTTCGTCACGCGATTGATGGAAATTAATTGGTCATTTAAAACCAAACCGTTCGGAGAAATTCTTTGTGTGTTAGCTTTCATTACTTTCTTCTTTTTCCTTCTCTTCGTCTTGCGCTGTTTCGTTTTTGTTTAATCCCGCTTCTCTGGTTGCATCTATCAGAGCCTTGACGCGCCCGTGATAGACATAACCGCCGCGATCAAAAACTACTTGATTCACACCTGCCGAAATGGCGCGTTCGGCAATCGCTTTGCCGACCTTTTGCGCCGCTTCGATATTTCCGCCCGATTTCAAGCCCATATCTTTTTCGGTGGTCGAAGCCGCCGCTAAAGTTTTGCCGCTTTCATCGTCAATCACTTGCGCGTAAATGTGATTCGTACTGCGATAAACGGCAAGGCGCGGACGCTCCTGTGTGCCTTGCACTTTCTTGCGAATGCGGGTGTGAACTCCGCGTCTGATTTCTGCTCTAGTATTCTTTGCCATAACTTAATTTTGGATTTCGGATTTCGGATTTCGGATTTCGGATTCAGTTAAAATTTGTTTTAATAACCAATCCAAAATCGCAAATCCAAAATCCAAAATCGGATTATTTTCCTGTTTTACCCGGTTTTAATCTATAGACTTTATCGGCATAGCGTACGCCTTTGCCCTTATAAGCATCCGGTTTTCGCAAACGATTAAGTTCCGCCGCTACCTGACCGAGCAATTGTTTATCAATTCCGCTCAAAGTCAGAGTCAATTGATATTGCGTAATCGTCGTTTTTGACGGCATTCTTTCGGCTTTCGCTTCGATTCCGTCCGGCAGAGCGTATTCAATCGGATGTGAATAGCCGAGCGCGAAAACAATTTTCTTGCCCTGAACCTCGGCTTTGTAACCAACGCCGACAAGATCCAAATCTTTTTTAAAACCTTCCGTTACGCCGACAACCGCATTGTTTGCCAAAGCTCTCGCCAAACCGTGCATCGCCGATAAATCGTCTCCGGCACGCTCGGCAGTCAGAGTATTGTCTTCCATTTTAAATTCGACACCCGTCGGAATCGGGCTTTTCAAAACACCTTTCGGTCCTTTTACTTCCAATTCGCCATCGTTAATCGAAACGGTAACACCTGACGGTATCGTAATTGGTTTCTTTCCTACACGCGACATAATTTCCTCATTTCGATTTGCGATTGCCGATTGCCGATTTGCGATTTTTCATCAATCGCAAATCGCAAATTGCAAATCGCAAATTAGTAAACTTCTGCTAAAATTTCCCCGCCGATATTTTCTTTGCGGGCTTGTTTTCCGCTCATCAAACCTTTCGATGTGGAAACGATATTAATTCCAAAACCGCCGAGTACTTTCGGTACGCCTTTCGAGCCGACATAGACTCTTCTGCCCGGACGAGAAACTCTCGCCAGATGCGTGATCGAAGGAGTGCCTTTGGCATCGTAGCGCAAAAAGACACGAATCGTATATTTGATTCCTTCGGTTTTGGTCACATAACTATTGATGTAGCCTTCTTCTTTAAGAATGCGGGCAACTTCCATTTTCAACTTTGAACCCGGAATATCTACACGCGGATGATTCGCCGCTATCGCGTTGCGAATTCGCGTCAGCATATCTGCAATTGGATCTGTCATTTTCTAATTTAACTCCACACTTCAAATTGGGATTTCAGATTTGGGATTTCGAATTTTTAATCAATCTGAAATCCCAAATCCCAAATCCGAAATCGTATTTACCAGCTTGATTTAACAACGCCCGGAATTTGACCTTCCAGAGCCAACTCTCTTAAAGCGATTCTTGAAATGCCGAACTTACGCAGGTATCCGCGCGGGCGACCCGTCTGCGAACAGCGATTGCGGACGCGAACCGGGCTTGAATTACGCGGCAATTTCTGCAATTTCAATTGCGCGGCATCAACTTCTTCGGGCGTTGATTCGGGATTGTTGATGATTTTCTTCAACGCTGCCCGACGCTCGGCATATTGAGCCACCGTTTTTTTACGCATTTCGTTTTTTACAACTTTACTGATCTTTGCCATAACTTTTTTTATCTACCCTGACGAAACGGCATTCCGAGTGCTTTTAAAAGCGCACGCGCCTGTTCGTCCGTTTTTGCGGTGGTAATGATTGAAATATTCATTCCGCGAGTTTTATCAACCTTATTAAAATCAATTTCGGGAAAAATCAATTGTTCCTTGATTCCCAAGGTATAATTGCCGCGACCGTCAAACGCCTTGCCGGAAATTCCGCGAAAATCGCGCACACGCGGCAGTGCGACAGAAATAAGGCGGTCGAGAAATTCATACATCCGGTCGCCGCGCAAAGTGACCATCGTGCCGATGTTCATTCCCTGACGCAGTTTAAAAGCCGCGATTGATTTTTTCGCTTTCGTAATTACGGGTTTTTGCCCCGAAATCGTCTGTACTTCTTCAACTGCCGTATCGAGAATTTTCGAATTGCTGATCGCTTCTCCGATCCCCATATTGATCACGATTTTTTCGATCTTCGGAATTGCCATGACGTTTCCGATGCCGAATTCCTTGGCAATTGCCGGAGCAATTTCTTTTCTGTATTTTTCTTTTAATCTAGCCATTGTTTGAGTTTTTCTCCTAAATTTTACGTTTGGGACCCTTAGCCGCTGATGCGGCATTTCAAATTTCAGATTTCAAATTTCAAATTTTTCATATATCTGAAATTTTAGATTTGGAATTTGAAATTACTAAGTTGCCAAACCTCAAACTTATTCTTTATCTTCTTTAACTTCTTTATCTTCTTCAGTTTCTTTAACTTTAGTTTCTTCTGTTTCTTCCGTTTTTGCGGTTTCTTTAACTTTAGTTTCTTCGGTTTCTGTTTTTTCCGCTTCCGAGCGACGTGTTTTGTCCGGTTCGGGAATTGCTTTTCCGCTTTTCGCTACGCGAACCTTTTGTCCGTCCTTTATTTCGTATTTGATCCGCGTCGGTTTTCCGGTTTCAGGATCAATATGCGCGACATTTGAAACATCAACCCACGCTTCTTGCTGGATAATTCCGCCTTCGACATTCATTTGCGGAACCGCTTTGCGATGGCGTTTAACGATCATCGCGCCTTCGACCTTGACCTTCGCGCTGCGCGGATCGACGGCAATCACTTTTCCGCGAAACGGAGTTCGTTTGCCGCTCGTGTCAAAGCGGTTATATTCTTTGCCGGCAATAAATACCACTTGATCGCCGCGCTTAAACTTACTTCTGATTGTTCCTTTCTTTGCCGTTTTCATCATTAAATCACCTCCGGTGCGAGCGAAACGATTTTCATAAATCTTTTCTCGCGCAATTCACGGGCAACCGGACCGAAAACGCGTGTCCCGATCGGCGTGTCATCGTCTTTGAGAAGAACCGCGGCATTTTCGTCAAAGCGAATATAAGTTCCGTCTTTACGGCGCGTTTCCTTGCGTGTTCTGACGATCACCGCGTTATAGACCTTACCTTTTTTCGCCGTTCCGCCGGGCGATGCTTCCTTTACGGTAACTTTGATTTTATCGCCCAATTTGGCGAGTTTGCTCGTCGAACCGCCAATCGGCGCAATCATTACAACTCTTTTAGCTCCCGAATTATCGGCAACTGTCAAAGAGGTTTGCATCTGAATCATAATTTCACTCCGTTCACAAGTCTTTCGAGTCTGTTGAGTCTAACGAGTCTTTCGGGTCTTTCGAGTCAAATTGACTCTTGACTTAATAGACTCGACAGACTCGCTAGACTCGCCAGACTTACTTCTCTGCTTTCTGAATAATTTCAACTACGCGCCAACGCTTTCTCGCCGAAAGCGGTCTGGTTTCGACAATGCGAACCCTGTCACCGATTGTCGAACCGAGTTCGTCGTGCGCCATAAAATTCTTTTTACGCTTAATATATTTACGATAAATCGGATGTTTTACCTGACGATCAACTCTGACAACAACGGTTTTCATCATTTTATCCGATGAAACGATTCCGATTCTTTCAGCGCGTTTAGATGTCGTTTTCTTTTCTTTGTCCGAATCTCCGGTAACCGCATCAACTAAAGCCGAAGCACCTTCGGCAACCGTTTCAACAACCGTTTCGACAACCGAAGCGGCAGCGTCTAAAACATCTTCAACAATTGATGATTCTTCCGCATCTTCGGCTTTAGCTTCTTTTTTCGCTTTGCCTTTTTTCGGCTTAACTTCTTCTACTACTGCGTCTTCCGCGTTGTCGTCCGCTTTTGATTCGACAGCAGTTTCTTCCGCTACTTCCGCCGCGGCTTCGGTTTCTACTGCTTCTGCTGTTTCTTCAACTGTTTCTTCGTTCTTCTTCTTTGCCATTTTACTATTTCAACCTTTTTTATTTGGCTGCCTTTTTAGCTTCCGCTTCTCTTTCGTTAATCAGCGTATAAACCCGCGCCAGAGTTCTCTTCTCGCGCCGAATATCATTTACCGTATCGCCAACGCCGAGTGTTTTTTTGAATTTCAGACGAAAGAGCGATTCCTTCAAACTATCGGCTTGATCGCGCAGTTCGTCAATTTCCATTTCACGGAGTTGTTCCATTACTTCTTTACGTTTCATTTTCTTAAACTACGCCTCCTTCCAGATCGGCGCGGGTTACGAATTTTGTTTTCACCGGCAGTTTCTGAGCCGCCAGCCGCATCGCTTCACGCGCTAAATCTTCGTGAACACCTTGAATTTCGTATAAAATTCTGCCCGGTCTGATGACCGCAACCCAGTGATCCGGCGCACCTTTTCCTTTTCCCATACGGGTTTCCGCAGGTTTTTTGGTAATCGGCTTATCGGGAAACATTCTGATCCAGATTTTTCCGCCGCGTTTGACGTGGCGCGTCATTGCAATACGAGCCGCTTCGATTTGTCGGTCGGTAATCCAACCCGATTCTAAAGTTTTGAGTCCAAAATCACCGAAGTTTAATTTGTCGCCGCGAGTGGCTTTGCCTCTCATACGACCTTTCATCACTTTCCGGTGCTTGACCTTTTTCGGCATTAACATAGCGAGTTACCTCAATTTGCGATTTTAGATTTGCGATTTGCGATTGTTAATTTTCGAAAATCCGGCAAATTTAACTAATTTCTAAAAAATTTCAATTTCTAAAAGTTTCTGTCAGGGAAAGAAGGTTTCTACTATGTTTTACCTTTTACCCTTTACCTTTATCTTCTGTTTCTATCGTTTCTGTCGTTTCGATTATCGCCGCGATCAAATCTGCCGCGACCGCCGCGTCCGCGTGCGCCCTGTTCGACCTTTACTTCATTGATCGGATCGGTTGTCGTTCCGCGAGCCATCGAAGCGTTCGGATCGAGAATTTCGCCGCGGTAAATCCAGCATTTTACGCCGATAATTCCGAATGTTGTCAAAGCTTCGGCGAAACCGAAATCAACATCGGCACGCAAGGTATGAAGCGGAAGACGACCTTCCAGAGACCATTCGGTGCGGGCGATTTCCGCTCCGTTCAAACGTCCGGCGCACATTACCTTGATTCCGTGCGCTCCGAACCGGAGTGTTTCTTCAATCGTCTTTTTCATCGCGCGGCGAAAAGCGATTCGTTTCTCGAGCTGCTGCGCGATTTTTTCCGCCTGAAGCTGGGCATTTAATTCCGGGTGACGAATTTCCTGAATCGAAATAAGCACGTCGCGTCCGGTTTTCTTTGATAAATCTTCTTTGAGTTTTTCAATTTCAGTTCCCTTGCGACCGATGATAATTCCGGGACGCGAAGTGTATATGATAATTTTCAAACGATTGGCGGCGCGTTCGATGTCTATGTGCGAAACGCCTGCGCCCATAAAACGCTTTTTCAAATCGCGTTTAAGCTGCAGATCTTCTGCCAGAAATTCGGCAAAATCATTTTTCGCATACCAATGCGAATGCCAATCTTTGTTATAACCAACTCTGAATCCGTATGGATGAACTTTCTGTCCCATAATATTTATATTTTGGATTTTG
>CAYUGW010000197.1:0-7271 GCA_964444245.1 uncultured Blastocatellaceae bacterium
GCGGGCGGATCGTTCGGATCGTTCGGATTATTCGGTTTATCCGGTTCTTTAACCGGTTCGTCTTGTCCCAGATTGTATTTGTTATTCATAATTTTCTCCTTGTTTAAATTTAAGGGGATTTTGTAAAATGCTCTATTTATTAGTCCGATTTTTAAATTTTCTGATATTTGATTTTTGACCGATAAACATTTCGATCCGGTTTTTCAATTTGAAATCTGAAATTTGAAATCTGAAATTCATCAGAAAACTAAAAATCGCTCTATTTATTTAACGGTTATGCGCCGGATGAGTATAATCGGCTCACCGAAAGGTGAATCGCCGCCTTGTTTTCTGCCCCAGATGCGGATTGTCGCTTCGCCCGTTTTGGTAAAACGCAAGGTCGCCTTATGCGGCAGAGTTTTGAAAATCATCGTGCAGGCAATGCCCGGACGGTTGGCGGTCGTAAAATCATAGACAAAAACGTCTGCGCTCATCTCGCCCAAAATAACGCCTGTATCAGCCGCGCTGACGCATCCGTCGCCGGAAGTTGTCACAATAATTTCAAAATCCTTGTTTGCTTCGACCGTTGCCGGAATGCTGATTGATTCATTCGTTCCTTCTTCGCCCAGCGTAATTACGCCCAACACACGCGAAGATTTTTGTTCATCCGGCAAATTGGCGGTTTCGGCGCAGGCTTCATCGAGAAGCTGCGGAATTTCTGCATTTGCCGCCGCCGGTTTGAGATTTGCGCGGAAAATATGCCAGGTGTCAATTTTTTGAATTTCGGGCGGGCGCAAATTCGATTTTTGCAAAATGTGACAGCCCGAAAACTTCTGCGTTTTGCCGTTTTTCATTGTCGAAATCAAAACGCTCGGAACCTGGGCATAAAGACTTCCCGCCGCGCCTTCAACCGCGGCGGGCGGTTCGATAATCAGGCGAACTTTTTCCGTTTCGTTGTAGCTTTTGACAAAATTTTCCATCGTGTCATTCGGCGTGCGCCAGAAAGCATAGGCGCGTTCAAAATTCTTGCCGTTGATCGCTTCGTAATAAGCAGAAACAATCTCGACCGGACTCTCGGAATTTTGCGCTTTGACGCTGAAAACTCCGCCGATAATTATGGCGAAAATAGTAAAAAATATAACTGATCTGTTCATAATAATTTCTCCGATATAAATTGAAAAAGGGAAACTAAAAATAGTTTCCGCTTTTTCAGTTTGGAACGGGCATAAAACAGATTTTTATGCTCGTCCGCAAAGATTAAAAAATTATTTATCGACAGATGCCGAGTCAGGTTTTTTCTCCGGCACGGTCCAGAAATAAATGGTCGAGCCTTTGACCGTCATTGTTTCGTCAGGCTCCCAATCGCCCATATGAAAAGCGTGCGAAACGATGCGCGTTCCGGGTTTCAGATCGAGCAATTGCGGACGCAATTTTAGATTAATGTCGGGCAATAAATATAGCGTAATAACCGTCGCATTGCTGAAATCTTGTTTAAATAAATCGCCTTCGATAAATTTCACTTTTTTCGTAACATTAGCTTTTTTCGCATTTGCATTGGCTTCCTTGATGCGTTCTGGATCAATGTCAATGCCGGTGCCGGTTGCGCCGTATGTTTTGGCGGCGGTAATGACAATGCGTCCGTCGCCGCAACCGAGATCATAAACGACATCGTTTTTGGTAACTTTTGCCATTTTCAGCATCGCGTCAACTACGTCTTGGTGCGTCGGCACATACGGCACGTCGAGTTTAGGCGGCGTATATGTCGAATCTTGCGCCGCCACGAACATTGTCGCGCACAGCATTAAAGAAACTATTACAAATAAATTTTTAATTTTTCTCATATTTTTACCTCACTTCAAATAAGAAATTCGGCGGACGCGAAATTTCACGCCCGCATCAAGGTTTGTCGGCTATTCCTTCTTTTCGGGAACACGCCAAAAATAGACATAGTGCGTCGTGCCGTTGATATCCATCGTTTTCGATTGTTCCGGCTTCCAATCGCCCATATCGTAATTATGCGAAACGACTCTCGTTCCGGGTTTCATAGCCAGAATTTTAGGACGCAGTTTCATATTAACTTCCGGCAAAAGATAAAGCGCAACGACGGTCGCTTCACTGAAATCCTGTTCAAAAATATCGCCTTCGATAAATTTCACTTTATCGGTAACTTTAGCTTTTACGGCATTTTCGTTGGCTTCCTTGACGCGTTCGGGATTGAGATCAATTCCCACGCCGCGTGTGCCGAAACGCTCGGCGGCGGTGATCGGAATGCGTCCGTCGCCCGAACCCAAATCATACAGAACATCCGTGCCTTTGACCTCAGCCATTTTCAGCATTTCGTCAACGATTGATTGGTGCGTCGGGACATACGGAACATCGAGTTCACGCGGCACGACCTCATCCACCATCGCGGCATCTGCCGGTGTCGGTGTCGCATTCGCCACGGAATTGACATTTGTATTAGCCGCATTAGTGTTGTTTGCGGCTGTCGAATTTGAAGTTGCGCTATCGCAAGCGAAACTGAAAACTGCAATTAATATCAGCCAAATTTTATATGGTTGAAACTTCTTCATCCTTATCTCTCCTAATTTTATTTGCCTGCGTAAATCTTTCGATAATTGTCAGAACGGCAAGCAGTAACGCTCCGACCAATAAAACACCGACACCGACAAATGCACCAATCCCTTTCTCATTCATAATCTTGTAGAGCGGCTCTGTATCTCCGGTTGCGATGGCAAACAGCAATTTATCAAATCCGGTATAAGCCAGACTCGAATAAAGGAGATACATACACGCCAGACAAAAAAGAATCGGTGTCAGTGGATATAATGGTACGCGGAAAGGACGTTCGACATCAGGTTCTTTCCGTCTTAAAATAAACAGTGAAACGCCGACCAGCAAAAAGAAAAACCAGAAGATCGGCGCGGTGTAATCAACAATCGTGCTGATGCCTTCGCGCGTCCACATGCCGAGACCGACCAGCGCGAGAGCGATCACACCCTGCACGATAAAAGCATTGATCGGCGCATCAGCGCGGTCATTCCATTTGCCGAGCGGCGAGAAAATTTTAAAATCTCTGCCGAGGGCGTAGTTTGTTCTGGCTCCGGTAAAGATCGTCGCATTTGCCGAAGTAAGCGCGGCAATCGCCACCATCAGCACGATCAGCCACGCCGCACTTTCGCCGAATGTCAGACGTATTACATCACCCGCAACCGCCGAAGTTCCGGCGATTCCTTCTAAACCGAGAACATTTAAATATGCCAGATTAATTAAAATATAAAGTACCGTAATTATCACGATTCCCAGAATCAGAGCCTTGGCGATCTGTTTGCTTCCGTGTTTCATTTCCGAAGAAATATACGCGGCTTCATTCCAGCCGCCGAATGTCAAAAGCACAAAAACCATCGCCATTCCGAGTGCGGCGGTCGGAGCGGCGGCATCAGTGGTCGCGGCAGCGGCGGTTTCGGCTTGCGCCGGAGCAAAGAAAAATCCGGCGAAAATAATTATTAAAATTCCCAAAAATTGCAGTCCGGTTAAAATTTTCTGAGTGCCTGAGCCGAACTTTATTCCGATGATATTGATAATCGTCAGCACTGAAATAATCAGTGCGGCATAGATCATCGGTGAATATGCGCCCAGATTGAAAAGCTGTGTGGCGTAATCACCGAAAACAAAGGCAAGAATCGCCACCGCTCCGGTTTGTATCACGCTCATTCGCGCCCACGCGAAAAGAAAAGCGAGCTTATTACCGAAGGCTTTTTTCAGAAAAGTATAATCGCCACCCGCACTCGGAAATGTGCTGGCAAGTTCGGCATAGCACAACGCGCCGATTAACGAAACAACGCCGCCGAGAACCCAAACGGATAAAAACATCTCAGAGCTGGTCAACGAAACAGTAACGCTGATCCCCCAAACGGATAAAAACATCTCAGAGTTGCCCGTATTTCCGGCAACAAGCGACGGAAAACTGAAAATTCCCGCACCGACGACGATGCCGACGATCAAAGCAATCGCATCAATCATACTCAAAGCCGGTTTTGGTTCGCCGTTTGCCGGATTAGTTAAATTTTCCAAAGAACTGTTTTCTTCGTTTTTAGGGTATTCTGATGAAACCGTATCTTTCATTTAAGTTTTCCTTATTTTCAAAATTCAATTAGTTTTTTCGCCTTCGAGCTATCGTATAAATTTAATATTTTTTTGACGGCGAACTCGAATAATACAAATATGTATTGCTTCTAAATAGCACAAATAACAAGAAATAGCACGAAAAATATATATTTATTTAAATTATAAATAACTCCGAGTAAAATCACATCCTTGATAATTACTTTTGACAGCTTTCGCTTTTCAAAAGTTGCTCGAATATGTAATAAAATCATTCAGACCAAATTGGTTTATGAATTACAAGCAAAATTAATGCCAAAGGTTTTATTTAGAGAAAACAAAGGTGAAAGGAATCTTAAAACGAAATGAAAAAATTGAGATGGGGATTGATCGGCGCGGGCGATATTGCAAAAAAGCGAATCGCGCCGGCTCTGCGTGATTTGGAAAACTATTTCAAATTTCAAATTGAAAACCGAATCAAAATTTTTATCGGTCAAAAATCATTTATCAGAAAATTTTAAAAGAATCAAACAAGCGTTTGGAGTCCCTGCAAAAGCCGGGCTTCCGCGCTTCGAAGCGCGGCGGAAAAAGCCGCGAGAAAAAGGGACTCCAAACGCTTGTCAAACAGATAATTTAAAAATTGCTCTACTTAATTTACAGAAACAGGGCTTTCTCATAAAAATAAATTTGATATTAATTCTTTGTCGCGTAGGGATTTATTGACTTTAGGATTGGTTGCGTTTATGTTCATTGATTAAATAAAAGCGTAAAAAAATCGCGAAGCGGACTGGAGCGCAATCCGTCCCGGTTGCAACCGCTGCGCAAGCAGCGGAATAGCGTTTGTTTACAAATCAACTTTATTCAAATCAGAGGCTTTTTCGCGCTATCGCGCTCATGCAACCGGGACGGATTGCGCTCCAGTCCGCTTCGCGCCTTAGTCGAATTAACCTTTTATACGGTTTTTATTAATCAAAGAACCATAAACGCAACCAATCCTATAGTCATTTATCGCTACGCGATAGTTAAATGAAATTTTTATGAGAAAGCCCTGGTTACAGAAATACTAAATCTTCGATTTTAATAGTTGCAGCCGTTCCGCCGCTGCTTCCAGAGTTTCATCCTTTTTGCAGAAACAAAACCGGACTTTTTGCGCTCCCAGAGATTTATCGTGATAAAACGACGAACCCGGCACGACCGCCACGCCGATTTCCTGAATCAGAAAGCGCGTAAAATCAATATCGTTCTTAAAACCGAAATCGGAAATATCGGTCATCACATAATACGCGCCTTCCGGCATCTCGCATTTTAGCCCCGCGTCCTGCAAAACCGGCACGATATAATCGCGTTTTGCTTGATATTCTTTCTGCAGCGCGTCGTAATAATCGGGCGGCAAACTCAAAGCATATGCGCCCGCGTGCTGCAAAGGATTTGCCGCGCCGACCGTTAAAAAATCGTGAACTTTGCGAATCGCGCCCGTAATATCGGGCGGCGCGATGCAGTAACCGACGCGCCAACCCGTTACCGAATAAGTTTTTGAAAGCGAATTGACGACAATCGTGCGCTCGCGCATTCCGTCAATTTGCGCCATTGAAATATGTTGCGGACTTTGATCTTTGATCTTTGATCTTTGATCTTCAAATCCCGAATCATAAATTATGTGTTCGTAAATTTCGTCGGTAAAGGCGAGCGCGTCGAATTCCTTACAAAGTTCGGCGATGAATTCCAATTCTTCCATTGAAAAGACTTTTCCGGTCGGATTGTTCGGATTGCAGATGATTATTGCTTTCGTGTTTTCATTAAAAGCGGCGCGGAGTTCGTCCCTGTCAAAATGCCATCCTGTTGCGGTTTGATAAAGCGGCACGTGGCGCGGAATCGCGTCTGACAAAATCGCGTCCGGCGCGTAATTTTCGTAAAACGGCTCGAAAACGATGACTTCCTCGCCTTTATCAACCGTCGCCAGCATTCCCGCGATCATTCCTTCGGTCGAACCGCAGGTGACGGTAATTTCCGTTTCCGCGTCAATGTCCAAATTCAAAAACCATTTCGTCTTTTCGGCAATCGCATCGCGGAAACTTTTCACGCCCCACGTGATCGCATATTGATTATGATCTGCTTCAATCGCCTGCATCGCCACGCGTTTTATATCTTCCGGCGCGGCAAAATCGGGAAAACCCTGCCCGAGATTGACCGCATTATATTTCGCCGCCTCACGCGACATCTCGCGAATCACCGATTCGGTAAAACTCGCGGCTTTTTTAGAAATTCGATTTTTTGTCTGTTTAGTTTGCATTATAATCATTTTAAATGGTTGTTATGACCACAAAAATTTTCACTTCAAAATTATTGTGGTCATAATAAAAAGGCTTAATTTTTAGTTCATTTCTCCCAATAAATCAAGAAGTTATACCGGAAGAAGGCAGAGTCAGAAAAAGTTTGCCGTTTTTGATGCCTTTCAAACTCAAAAGCCGGTTGGAAAGATTAACGATTTCCGAAACAATGCCGCGCAGAGCGATGATTTCCATACAATCATCGTGGCTGACGTGCAGGTGCATTACGGATAAAATATTTTCGTGAAAATCGTGCTGAATCGCGCCCATTTCCTGCGCCAGATTGCGCGCGTGGTGATCGTAAACGAGCGTCAAACTTCCTAAAACCTTGGCGGCGGAATCGGTTTCGATCTTTTGCTGGATCAACGTTTCGCGAATCAGATCGCGCAAGGCTTCCGAACGCGTCGCATAACCGCGTTCCGCATTAAGACGATCGAAATTTTCCAATAAATCCTGATCGATACTGACTCCGAATCTGATTAGTTCGCTCAAACGGTTTCTCCAAAAATAATCTAAAATTTCTCTTTTTTAACAATAGCTTTTTCATTCTATAAGAAGCAAAGAGATTCTTGATAAAATCTTTCAATTATTAATTCGTTGCGAAACACAATTTCGGAGTCAAATTAAATATTAAAAGTAACCGAAGCCCAAAAACTTTCCCATTCAAAACTCGAAGTGTCGGAATGACGGCGAATCAGATGCGAACGCACAAACCAATGTCCTTTTTGCGTGAGTTCAATTTCGGCAAAACCGTTTGTATCGGAGCGCGTATGCGCTGAATATCTCCCGCCTTTCAAGTTTTCCGCGCCGCTCGAAACGCGCAGATTTTCGATCGGTTTTCCTTCAAATAAAACCTGCACG
>CAYUGW010000198.1:0-7268 GCA_964444245.1 uncultured Blastocatellaceae bacterium
CCGGTGCGTGTTTATAATCGAAAACCGGCGTAATAAATGACGGACCGCACGCCAGCGCAATCGGCAAACTATTGGTGAAAAATACAACGCAAATTAATAAAAATAAACCAACCCGCTTAGCCAGCGGGCTTTGACCGCGTTTTGCTGACAGGTTGAATAATTCGCGGTCAAAGACCGCTTTCTTAACGGGAAAATTTATAAAGTTCATTAAGTTTTTCATAAATATTTTTATTGTTCGAGTTTTTGCAAATCGGTTTGTTTCCAAGCTCTCGAATTAAAATAATAGATCCGTCGCTGCTCCTTGAATTTCACTTTTAACGGCTGATCGACCGAAACGCCGTAACTTCCGCGGCAGAGCGGTTCGTTCCAATCATTTCCTTTTAATAGAAATTCTCGAATCGGTTTATCGTCCGCGCCCATATCAAAAGCCATCGGAACGGCTTCGTCAATCGGAAATTCGTTAAACCAGGTGTCGCCGATGCACCACGAAGCCAGAGAAGTAATCGTCAAAGGCGTGTTTTCCGGCAATTCTTTTTTTAAATCAAAAACCAGATTTTTGTAAAAATTTCTTTCCGACACGACAACATCGAAATCTATCTGAATCGCCTTAACGTCAGGCAATTCTAAAGTATTTTTGATCAAAGAAACAACTTTTTTCTTCTGTTCATCCGATAGTTTCGGACGATTTTCGTTTTTAAGCGTTTCAATTCTTGTTACGGCGATCAAATATGTGTTTTCCGCCAATTCCAAAGGCTGACGGCGCGGTTTGAAATTTACTTCATCTTTCTGCAAATAAAGAGTTTGTGCAAGAAATGCCACGCCGAATTTTGCCGGATCGATAAACCGCAAATCTTCGGGGCGTTCCCAAGCCCAGAGAATTTTCGGCGGCATTTGATTTGATAAATTCGGATTGATCTGTCTTTTTGCCGTGCAATTAAGAATAATTACGGCAAATAAAATCAATGTTATAATTTTGAAAACAGTTTTTGATAAAAAAGTAAAATCGGAAAACATATTCGTAACTGAATATACATTGTTTTCAAAATTCTGACTAGATGAAAATCTATCGTTTTGTTATAGTTTAATAAAACTGAATGACCATTCATTTCTGAACGAGAGGAAAATTATGATTGAACGCGAACAATTAGAGATGGACGTTGTTTTTGTCGGCGCAGGTCCGGCGAATCTGGCGGCGGCTTTGCATTTGAAAAACAAAATCAAAGAACACAATGAACAGGTAGAAAAGGGAATTCGACCGGGCAGAGTAATCGAGGATCTGGAAATCGGAATCATCGAAAAAGGCTCGGCGGTCGGCGCACATATTTTGTCCGGCGCGGTGATGGATCCGCTTGCCCTGCGTGAATTGATGCCGGATTTTCTCGAACAGGGTTTTCCGGCGGATTCCGTCGTAACGGAAGACGCGTTCTGGTATCTGACTGAAAATAAAAAGATTAAAGCACCGATCACACCGCCGCCGCTTGTTAATAAAGGAAAATATATTATTTCGCTGAGCAAAATGTGCGAATGGCTGGCGGAAAAATGCGAGGAAGCCGAGATCAATATTTTTCCCGAATTTCCGGGTTCGGAATTGCTTTACGACGAAAACGACCGCGTGATCGGCGTGCGCACCGGCGACAAGGGAATTGATAAGGAAGGCAAACCGAAAGCGAATTTCGAGCCGGGCGTTGATCTTCTCGCCAAAGTTACGGTTTTGGGCGAAGGTTCGCGCGGCTCTTTGACTAAACAAGTGATGAAACGCCTGAATTTAGACGAAGACAAAGAACCGCAGGTTTTCAGTTTGGGCGTTAAAGAATTATGGGAAGTTCCGGCGGGAAATATCGAAGAAGGAATGGTCATTCACACGCTCGGTTTTCCGTCCGACACGCAGACATACGGCGGCGGTTGGATTTACGGGATGAAAAACAATATCGTCAGCATCGGTTATGTCACGGGATTGGATTATATCGACCCGATGATCGATCCGCACGCCGAATTTCAGAAATTTAAAACTCATCCGGAAGTCGCCGCGTTTCTTACGGGCGGAAAGATGATCAAATACGGCGCAAAAACGATCAATGCGGGCGGTTATCATACGATGCCGCGTCTTTATGCGGACGGCGTTTTGCTCGTCGGCGATGCCGCTTCATTCCTCAACGGGCAGCGTATCAAAGGAATTCACACGGCAATGAAATCGGGAATGCTCGCCGCGGAAACAATTGTCGGCGCGTTTAATCATCAGGATTTTTCGTCAAATACCTTAAAGCATTTTGAAGAAAAATTCGAGATGAGCTGGATTTACGACGAACTCCACGCGGTTCGTAATTTTCACGCATCTTTTCAAAAAGGTCGCTGGTCGGCTCTGATCAACAGCGGTTTTCAGTTTTTATCCGGGGGCGCGGGTTGGGGTTTTCTCGACAAAATCCATCACGAAGCCGGACATCTGCGCTATAAAAAACTCAAAGAATCAGGTTATCAAGGCGATGATCTGAAACAGCGTTATCCCGATCTGAAATTCGATAAACAGCTGACTTTCGATAAAGTTACGAGCGTGTATCACGGCGCGGTTTCGCATAATGAAGATCAGCCTTCGCATCTGCATATTCTCGATACGGAAATCTGCGCGACACGCTGCGCCGAAGAATACGGCAATCCGTGTCAGCGGTTTTGTCCGGCGGCGGTTTATGAAATGGAAGAAAGTGAAAAAACCGGAAGACGCGAGATAAAGGTCAATTTTTCAAACTGCGTACACTGCAAAACCTGCGATGTTGCCGATCCGTATCAAATCATCAACTGGGTAACGCCCGAAGGCGGCGGCGGACCGAATTATAAAGGAATGTAACGCGATTTCGGATTTTTGATTTTTGATTTTGGATTGGTTTGGTATAGGACTTGCTCTTTATTAAATTTAAGTATGTGGTTTGTAATAAATTCATACAAATTTATCAAGAGGGAGAAAGATTTTCATTTGAGAGTAAAAAAAATCGCAAATTGAAAATCGAAAATAAAAATTATGTCATTACCGAATAAAGATGAAGTCGAAGGAAAATGGGAAAAAGTCAAAGGCACGGTAAAAGATAAAGTCGGAGAAGCAACCGGCGATGAGGAATTGGAAGCCGAAGGCGAAATTCAGCATGCCGAAGGCGAAGCCCAGGATACCTGGGGAAAAACAAAACGCAAGGTCGGAGATGCCGTTAAATCGGTCGGGGATGCGATTAATAAATAATCTCCGGTTTCTAAAAAGTTAAAAGAGTGTTTGAAATTCTGTAGAATATCAAACACTCTTTTTTTTGTTACTTTTAATTTTTAATTTCCCGCTTTGAATTTTTTGCTAAAAACGGCTTAAATTTACGTTTAATGAAACTAGCCGCCGATTCGCATCAAAGATTGGAAGAATTTTTTCGGGAATATTTTAAGGACGAAAACTTTCGCCTTCCGCCGATTTATTTTTACGGCGGCAGATTTACGCGAATCTTTACGAATATAATCAAAGTTTATGGAATAACTTTCGGCAGCCGGATATTTATAATGCCGCATTTGATCTCTATCAATACCGCCAATCAACCTCGTCTTTCCGAAAGTCTTGCGGCGCACGAAATTACGCATACTCTCCAATTTAAAAAATACGGATTTATCGGTTTTTTTTATAATTATCTGGGAAGTTATTTGAAAAATTTAAGAAAAAAAGAAAAATGGGATTTACCCGCCAGACAAGAGGCTTATCTGGAAATTCCGTTTGAAATCGAAGCCCGTGATGCGGCGGAAAAATTCGTCAAATGGAACAGAGAAAGACGGATTGGACAAGAGTTTGCCCAACGAAATGATCCAAACCAGAAAAATGAGCCGCAATAAATTTCATACTTACCGAAAAATATAAAAAATCAAAATTCTGAGGAAATTCTTTACAATTAATTATTTTTTGTCATATAATTTCGAGCATCAACAACGAGTTCTCGTTCAGACTTTACGGTTCATTTTCAGTTCCTGTCAGTTTTCACTCGCATCACTGTCCGGAATCTTTGGTCTAAAAAAACAGGAGAATAAATCTAAATGTTACAATTAAACTACCTTAGCACGCTTCCAAGTTTTGTTTTTTCAAGCATCAGTCAATTAAAAAAAGCAACGAATCTCTTAAAAATTATTCCTGTGCTGATCTTCGGCGCGATTTTGTTTATAGGTGCGGTATCAAACGCTTCGGCTCAGACGACATTTTATGTTGATCGCGCAGATGATGAAGATGTTTCAGCTTGTACGACTGCACCGAATGATTGTACATTGCGCGGGGCGATTAATGCGGCAAATGCGATTTCAGGCTCAGTTACCTTTATTTATTTTGATTCTCAAGTTTTCAATTCCGCAGGAACAATAGTTCTGACCGGCGGAGAATTATCAATCACCAGAATCGGAAGTGTAATAATTTCCGGCTCGGAGACAAATCAAATTGCCATTGACGGAAATAATCAATTTCGACCTTTCAAAATTGGAAATGGATCAAACGTAATAATAAGTAATTTGGTAATAAAAAACGGCAAATCTCAAACTCTGCCGATACGCGGCGGAGGCATTTGGAACGCAGGAACTTTAGAAATAAGAAATAGTAAAATCGAAAATAACGTCTCAACAGCACACGGCGGCGGAATTTATAATGAAGGTTACATGTCCGTTTTAAGATCGACTATTCAAAATAACGAGGCTTTAACATCCGGCGGCGGAATATACAACACGGGCGTGAATGTATTTATCGAAAGTTCGACCATCAATAACAATTTGTCAGGTTCGGGCGGCGGATTCGGCGGCGGTATCGCAAACCTCAGCGGAAGTGTGAGTGCCGTAAATTCGACGATTTATGCAAATGAGGGAAATAACGGCGGCGGCATCGGAAACGCCGGATCCTTTACATTAGAAAGTTCGACCGTCAGTAATAATCGCAGTGCGTCTTTTTCAGGAGTCGGCGGCGGCGTGGCAAACAGCGGTCATTTCCTTTCAGAAAATTCGATCATCGCCCGAAATATCGCCCCGAATGCGCCTGATTTTCAGGGAACATTAGATTCTTTAGGATTTAATCTGCTTCAAGACACAAATCAAACGACTATAACTGGAAACACCACCGGTAATATTTTAGGACAGGATCCGCTTTTGGATCCGAGCGGTTTGCAGGATAACGGCGGCGATACAAAAACAATCGCGCTTATGGCGAACAGTCCGGCAATTGACGCGGCAGATCCGGAAAATTTTCCGATGTTTGACCAACGCGGACGTCCGCGCCCGACAGACGGTGATAATAACGGCTCGCTTTTGCCGGATATCGGCGCTTATGAGAAGGTAAGAACTCTGTTAGTTACCGCTATTAGCTCGGATGACGGAATTTGCGATGAACATTGCTCACTATCCGAAGCCATTTCTGATGCGAATTCTACCCCAAGCGAGGAAATCATCATTTTTGATCCGAAGGTTTTCGACACCGGAGTTCCGATTACGATGGGTGTCGCCGGAACTATTGTAAATAACGGCAGATTGACCATAATCGGACCCGGAATGAATAAACTGATTCTTTCAAATGGCTTTAACATAAATCAAAGCGCATGGCTAACCGTCAGTAATTTAACGATTACACGGCGCAGCGTAAATCGTGGAACTTTGATTTTAGATCATATAACCATCAGAGATTCATCTACGGTTGAATCCGGCGGCGCAGTTTATAATTTCGCGGCATTGACTGTAAATAATTCTATAATCAGAAATAATACGGCAAACGATAGCGGCGGTGGAATATTTACCGAAGGAGGAGTTGTAGTAAATAATTCTATAATCACTAACAATTCCGCTAACGATGAAGGCGGCGGAATTCGCGGACGCAGAGTTGTAATGAATAATTCCGTGATAAGTAATAATACAGCCGCTGATGGCGGCGGACTATTTATTTATAACCCCGGCTCACAATTTCAGGATTCAATTATCCGAAATTCGACTATTGACGGCAATCACAGCACATCCGCCGGCGGCGGAATGGTTCGTTACGGCAATCTAAATATCACAAATTCAACGATAAGCAATAATGTTTCAGCCTTCGGAGGGGGAGGAATATTTTTTTTCACAGGGATTTTAAATTTATCAAATTCAACAATCAGCGGTAATTCGGCAAGCGAAGACGGCGGCGGAATCAATAATCGGGCAACGATTAATCTGACAAATTCGACGATTGCCCGTAATTTATCAACCAGCGGCGGCGGAATTATCAATCTCGGCGGAACGGTCAATGCGCGTAATTCGATTATTGCCGATAATTCATCGGAAGACTTTTTCGGAACAATTACTTCCTACGGTTATAATCTGATTGGAAATACACAAAGCGCAACCATTGTCGGAATAAATCTCGACACGAATATCATCGGAGCCGACCCGCAGCTTTTGCCTCTGGGGAATTATGGCGGTCAAACCAAAACACACGCCCTCAGACCGACAAGTCCGGCGATTGACAAAGGGCTTTTAACCAATATTTTATCAACGGTTGCCGATCAACGCGGACGACTTCGCCCGTTTGATTTTCCGGCAATTCCGAATGCTCCGAAAGGCGACGGTTCGGACATCGGCGCGTTTGAAAGGCAGGCAATTGAAGTAAACGGTATTTCCCCGTTTGATTTCGACGGCGACGGTAAAACGGATATTTCAATCTTTCGTCCGTCGGTCGGGGAATGGTGGTATTTGCGCTCTAGCGACGGCGGAAACCGAGCCTTTCAGTTCGGCGCGTCTTCAGACAAAATCGTTCCGGCTGATTTTACCGGCGACGGCAAAACCGATCTTGCTATTTGGCGCGAATCTACCGGCGAATGGTTTGTCTTGCGTTCGGAAGACAATTCGTTTTATTCTTTCCCGTTCGGAACTTCAGGTGATATTCCCGTTCCGGCTGATTTTGACGGCGACGGTTTTGCCGATCCTGCCATTTTTCGTCCTTCAACGGCAACCTGGTATATCTTAAATTCAGGCGGCGGAACGACCATTACCACCTTCGGGTCAGACGGCGATATTCCGGCAATCGCCGATTATGACGGCGACGGCAAAGCCGATCTGGCAATTTATCGCCCGTCAAGCGGCGAATGGTGGATAGGTCGTTCGGAATCCCAGACGACGGTTGTTTATAATTTCGGCACTTCGACCGACAAAGCGGTTCCGGCGGATTACACCGGCGACGGCAAAGCGGATGTCGCATTCTTCAGACCGTCTTCGGGAGAATGGTTTATTTTGCGTTCGGAAGATGCTTCGTTTTATTCATT
>CAYUGW010000199.1:0-7254 GCA_964444245.1 uncultured Blastocatellaceae bacterium
AACTTTTCACTCCCGAAATATGTCGCCAGCAAAAGCGCGAAAATCAACAGCAATATCAAAAAAACAAAAAACCCGAGCTTTTTTTTAGAATCGGAGAAGCGAAGCAGAGGAGAAGCAAAGATTTTATCCCCTTTCTCCCCGTTTCCCTTTCTCCCGTTCTCCCCTTCTCCCTTTCTCATTTTCCTGTATTCAGCTTCTCCGCAATCTGCTCCAATGCGTCAACAATTCGCGGCGCGGGGCGCGATAGAATATCGGCATTTATTTTATAAACTCTACCGCCCTTGACCGCCGAAGAATTTTTAAAAACTTCGTTCGGTTCATTATTATCCGCGCTTTCCGATAAAATTATGACTTCCGGATTCAAGGCAAGCGCGGTTTCTTTGCTGATTTTCGGATAACCCGTTTCGATGTCTTTTGTGACCGAAATTCCGCCCGCTTTTTCGATCAGATCGGTCAGAAAAGATTCTTTGCCGATGGTGAAAAGCGATTTATCGAGCTGGACGAAAACTCTTGTTTTTTCGACATTTCGCGTTTTTTCCTCGACTGTGGCGACGCGTTTTTTCAAATTATCAACGACTTCAATCGCCTTTTCTTTTTGTCCGAGAATTTCGCCGATCTGTTTGATGCTTTTGTAAATATCTTCCAGAGAATTCGGATTTGTGACGAAAACCGTAATCCCTTGCGCTTCGAGCGTTTTGAAAAAAGTCTCGATCTGCGAAGCGGTTGAAACCAGTACGACCTGCGGTTTTAAGGCGATAATATTTTCGATATTCGGATTGATCGTATCGCCGACGGTTTGAATTTTTTCGGCTTCGGGCGGAAAGTTGTCGAAACTCGTTCTGCCGACGAGTTTTTCGCCCGCGCCGACCGCGAAAACGATTTCGGTTAAATTCGGAGCTAAGGAAACGACACGCGAAACCGTTTCGGGAAATTTGACCGGACGATTCAGATCGTCGGTCATTTCGCGCATCGGCACGTCCGGTTTGACGGTCGGATTTTCGGTTCTGCAACTTGAAAGCAGAAAAACGCAGATAAAAAGAAGCGCGAATATTTGATATTTTTTTGTATAAGTTTCCAAAATAAAAAGCCCTGTTTTTTCTTGCTTCAAAACATCAAAGACAAGATAAACAGGACTTTTTATCACTCAAGGAGAAAGAGTAAATGAACAATCTATCCAGCCAAACGCTCTGACGCGAAGCGCGAATTTTGGCTAAAAAACTCTAAGCAAGGTTTCCTGACTTTGCCGATTTTGAATTGCGGATTGCGGATTGCGGATTAAAAATCCGAATTCCGAAATCACCAATCCCAAATCGCTTCACAGTGGCGCGACCGTGCGGGATTTTCACCCGGCTTTCCCTCATTTAATAATGCAGTACTTAAAGCGTTTTAGTCTGAAAAAGAACGACTGATCAAGTTTTCACCCGCCCGAAATCAACAAAACGATTTGTTACAACTTGATGAAAGGCAAAGTATCACGCTTTTGGCGAAAATGTCAAAAGAATTTCGCTTTTCGGGAAAATCTTCTTGAAAAGTGTGGTGCGTTACGGCTATTCTGAAAAGACCAGTTTTATAAATTAAATTAATCAAAATCTATAAAAATTATGTCGAAATACGGAAATGTAGTGGCGGTAATTTTAGGCGGCGGCGCAGGTTCGCGCCTTTTTCCCTTAACTCGCGAGCGTTCAAAACCGGCTGTTCCGCTCGGCGGAAAATACCGTCTGGTTGATGTGCCGATTTCTAACTGCATCAATTCCAACATTACCCAGATTTTTATTTTGACGCAGTATAATTCGGCTTCCTTAAATCGGCATATTTCGCGCACTTACCGTTTTTCTTCATTTTCGACCGGATATGTCGAAGTTTTGGCGGCGGAGCAAACTAAAGAAAGCAATGAATGGTTTCAAGGAACGGCTGATGCGGTTCGGCAAATGCTTCCGCATATCCGCGATTGGCATATTGATACGCTTTTAATTCTTTCCGGCGATCATCTGTACCGGATGGATTACCGCAAATTCTTAAAACGCCATTTTGAAACCAACGCCGACGTGACGATTTCCGTAATTCCGAGCAAACGTGAAGATGCGACCGGATTCGGGCTTCTAAAAACCGATGACGACGGGCAGATTATCGAATTTAAGGAAAAACCGAAAGGCGACGATCTGGAAGCGATGCGCGTTGATACGACGCGTTTCGGTTTGAGCGCGGAAGAAAGTGAAAACCGACCGTTTTTGGCTTCGATGGGAATTTATGTTTTTAATTATAAACGGCTGGTCGAGCTGCTCAAAAACGATGATTCGTGGGTTGATTTCGGGCGTGAAATCATTCCTGCCGCGATTAAAAGCTGTAATGTGCAGGCGCATCTTTTTAAAGGTTACTGGGAAGACATCGGAACGATCCGCTCTTTCTTCGATGCGAATCTCGATCTGGCTTCGCGTCTGCCGAAGTTTAATTTTTTCAACGCCGATTCGCCGATCTACACGCGCAGTCGTTATCTGCCGCCATCGAAAATGCACGATTGCGATGTCAGCGATTCGATGGTCAGCGAAGGCTGTATCTTAAACGGAGTTTATGCGCGCGGCTCGATTCTGGGCTTGAGAAGCCGCATCGATCCGGGGACGCGCATCGAAAATTCGATCATAATGGGCGCGGATTTTTTTGAAACTTATAAGGAAATCGAAAAAAACGAGAAAGATTCGATCCCGCACATCGGCATCGGTTCAAATTCCGTAATCCGCCGCGCAATTATTGATAAAAACGTCCGCATCGGCAAAAATGTCCGACTCATCAATCAAAACAATATCGAACATGCCGATGACCCGGAAGGAAGTTATTATATCCGCGAAGGAATTATCCTGATTCCGAAAGGCGCGGTTATCCGGGACGGAACGGAGATCTAGAAGGTAAAAAAGTTTAAAGGTTGAAAAGTGAAAAAGTTTTTGTTTTTTGATTTATAGAATCGGATAAAATTTTGCTCTTCATAAACAGAAGATTGTCAGATTCAGATTAAACTTTTTCACTTTTTTTTATCTTTTTCGCCGACCACATAGAAATTGCGGGATTGAACAGAAACACCATCGCGATTGACACCGACCTTTATCTTTCGCCTGTCGCCCGGTTTTAATTCTTCTTTCGGATAATATCCGAGACTGTAAAACGAGCGCAATTCATTGGCGATATTCGAAAACGCCTGTGCCAGATTACCGGTCGTCTGCGCTTGATAAATTCTGCCGCTCGTGCGGTTTGCCAGTTCGTTTAAGTATTCGCCGGCTTTCCGGTAATCTTCCGCCGTCGTTCCCTGACCGCCCGGCGTTCCGATTCCGGTCGTCGGCAATGGAAACGGAAGTCCGCCCGGATTTTTTGAAGGAACGGGGCTGGAAATCGGCGGCTGCCCGAGGATGACCGGTTTGTTTTTCATTGACTGAACATCATTGAAAGTATCGTATTGGATCGGATAAATCAGCACATCCGATTCCAAAATATCTCTTAAATTCCCCATATCGCTCGCCCGACGGCTTGTCGTATCAACGCCGTCAGTAAACAAAACGATCGCTTTGCGTCCTTCGATTTTATTGAACTCCCGATTGACGACGCGATCTACCGCTTCATAGAGACTCGTGCCGGACGCAACTTTTGTGCTGTAAATCGCTTTTTGCAAAACGGCGCGGTCACTCGTCGGTTCGCTCAAAATATGAACTTGTTCGTCGAATGAAACAACCGAAACTTTGTCGTTTTCGCGCAATTGTTTGATAAATTCCATCGCCGCGTATTGAATTTCTTCAATCTTAAAAGTGCTGGAATAACTCATATCCAAAACCAAAGCGACCGTAAAGGGCTGCTGTTCATCGGAAAAAAAGGCGATTTCCTGCTGCGCCTTTTCTTCAAAAACCTGAAAATCCTCCTTCTTCAAACCGCTGATAAATCTGCCCGTCCGGTTTAAAACCTTGACCGGAATCGTCACGATTTCGGTATCGATCTTTATGATCTCGTCAACGCTCTCGATATTCGGGTCTTCTTCGATCTGATTTTCGGGATTTTCGGCGGGTTTAGCGGGGCGCGTGTTGGCTTTTTTGTTCACACTATCTTCGGGCAAAACACGCCGCGATTGAGCAAACATCTGAATACAGTTCAAACACAAAACTGCCGACAAAAAAACAAGCGTAATTTTTTTCATTATTTTCACCTCGGAATTTCGTTTTCTATGATGCGTAAGCAGTTCGGAAAAGATGCAACAAGTAAAAGAGGCAAAAAATGATTTTCTCATTTTTTGCCTCTTAATTTCAAAATTGTGCGTTTTCAATCTGAAATTTGAATTTTCACTAATTGCCCGCAAATTTATTGTTGCCTTCGCCGACGATGTAACTGGTTTTTGCCCGGACAACCAGATTCGGACGCATCACGCGCACGCGAATGCTCTTTCGGTCGCCTTTTTGCCCGACATCTTGCGGGTAATAACCGATTTGATATTGCTGGCGAAGCTCTTCGGCGATTCCGGCAAAAGCCGCATCGAGATTAGATGTCGTGTTTGCTTCAAAAATTCTGCCGCCGCTGTTTCGCGCCAGATCATCCAAATATTTTTTCCCCGTATCGTATTCACCGCGGCTCGAACCGGCACTTCCGCCGCCGCCCTGCGGGATTCCGCCGATAATAACTCCGCCCAAAATATCACCGAGGACTCCGCCCCAACCGCCGCCGCTTCTGCGGCGCGAACGCGGACTCGGGTAACGGCTTTGCGGTCTTGTGTTGCCGCCGGACATTGCGCTGTAAGTGTCATACCAAATCGGATAAAAAATTGCGTCAACCTCTTCCGCCTGCCGAATCGAACTTTGATAACCGGCGCGGCGCGATGTCGTGTCAACCCCATCGGTAAAAAGAACGACCGCTTTGCGTCCTTCGATATAAGCTAATTCCCTGTCTATCACCTGATTAACCGCGTCATAAAGACTCGTTCCATTTCCGAAACGGGCTTGCTGAATAGCATTTCTGAGAACAATCCGGTCATTGGTCGGACGGCTTAAAACATTATAGTTCTCGTCAAATGAAACAACCATAACCTTATCATCGCGACGCAATTGATTGACAAAAGAAATCGCCGCATTTTGGATTTGAGTGATTTCATACTGCGTCGAAGGGCTGACATCAATCATCAAAACAACCGTAAAAGGCGTTTCGACACGGGCAAAAAATCCGACTTGCTGTTCGATATTGTTTTCAAAAATCTGAAACTCCCTCTGCTGCAAACCCGCCACGAATCTGCCGTTGCGGTCAAGCACCGTAACGGGCATTGTCACGAGATTTGTTTCGATTTTGACAATTTCGTCATCTTCGATCGGTTCGGGTTCGCGCGTCGGAAGCGGCGGCGGTTCTTCATCATAGATAGTTTCGCCTTGTAAAACCGGCGGACCTGACCGCGACGTGTCGCTCTGCGTTTCCTGCCGATCCGGATTCTGCACGATGCGCGGACGGGTTTGGCGCGTAGATTGCGCGAAAACCGAAACTCCCAAAAGACTTAAAAACACCACGACGACGACAATTTTTTTCATTTTTTCGATTCTCCACACAAATAGGGCTTGGTTTCGGGAAGAGTTTTTCGAATATGATTAAAAAGCACTTCTTTTAGTTGCTATAAAATTTCTTCCGTTGCGAAAACGAAAATCCGAAAAGTTAAACTTCTTACTCATTTCCTTGAGACGTTTTTTCATTGCCGGAGTTTCTCGCCTTCCGCCGAATTTTCTGCTGCGGGAGTTGCCAAAATCTTATCAATTCGTTTACCGTCCATATCGATTACTTCAAAGATGTAGCCGTCCCATTCGAATTTGTCGCCGATATTCGGCATTTTTTCCAGTCTTTTGATCGTAAATCCGGCAAGTGTCTGGTACATTGATTTTTCTTTCTGCGGTAATTCCTTTAATTTCAGGATACTTGAAAAATCAACATTCGATAAACGTCCGTCAAGCAGCCAAGAACCGTCTTCGCGCTGAAAAGCCGACGATTCGACCGTGCCGCCGGGCGAGAAATCGCCGACGATTTCCTCCAGAATATCGTTCATCGTAATCAAGCCCTGCGTTGTGCCGAATTCGTCAATAACTACGGCAAGATGCGTCGAGGCGGTCTTGAAGGTTTCCAGCAATTCGAGCGCGGTATTCGTTACCGGCGCAAAAACGGGCTGTTGCAGAACCCGTTCCAAATTCAACTCCGCGCCCGATAAAACCAGATTTAGAAGATGCTTCGCTTTAACGAAACCGCGAATATTATCGAGATCTTCTTCGCAAACCAAAATGCGGGAATATTTGAATTCGCGCAGTTCGCGTATGATATTTTCGGGCGTATCGGTCAGATCGATCCAGGCGATTTCGGCGCGTCTGGTCATAATCGCGGAAAGACCTTTATCGTCGAGTTTGATAATACTTTCGAGCAGATCTTGTTCGCTTTCTTCAAAAACGCCGAGCTGTGTGCCTTGCGCGATCATTGCACGAATTTCGTCTTCCGTCACCGCCGCTTCATTTGAATCGCTAATCCGCATTATTTTTAAAACGAGTTTGGTCGAAGTGCTTAGAAACCAGACGGCGGGCGAAGTTATTTTCGAGATAAAACGCATCGGACGCGAAATCAGCGAAGCGACCGTTTCCGGCGCATTCAAGGCGATGGTTTTCGGCACGAGTTCGCCGATAATCAATGACAGATATGTAATAATCAGCACGACCGCCGTAAAACTGATGGTTTGCGCGTAAGGCGCAAGAGAGGGAATCTGTTCGACAAACGGTACGAGCCGGGTGGCAACCGCCGCGCCGCCGAACGCGCCGGACAAAATGCCGACCAGCGTAATGCCGATCTGCACGGTCGAGAGAAATTTATCCGGTCGGTCGGCTAAATCGAGCGCGGTTTGCGCTCCCGCATTGCCGGCAGCCGCACGCTGCTGAAGCCGTATCCGCCGCGCCGAAACGACGGCGATTTCCGACATAGCGAATAAACCGTTGATAATTAAAAGGGCAAATATAAAAAATACTTCAAGTGCCATAAATTGTTAGACTTACGTCTCCATAAATCGAAGCGAAACCAGCCGATTGTTTGTAAAGATGCTAAATTCTAGCATCTTTTTCTAAAATTTCCGATGCTAATTCGTGAAACTTTCTTCTGGTTGAATTTATATTGACAAACGGCAATTGGCGGGCGTGTGTGCGGTTGGTCAGAAGTATAAAAATCCTCTCGGTTTCCGGCTCGATCCAAAGCGAAGTTCCGGTAAAACCGAGATGCCCG
>CAYUGW010000200.1:0-7247 GCA_964444245.1 uncultured Blastocatellaceae bacterium
CACTGCGGAAAATTCCCGAATAATCAAAATACGATCCGGCTCGATCTGGCGGAAAGCGTAAAAATTGATTTTGCAAAACTGGAGCGCAATTTCTACACGACTTCAAGCTGCGGCGTGTGCGGCAAATCGTCTCTCGAAGCCTTGACGGTTGCCGGCGCAAAGGAAATTTCAAGTAAAAATTTTCAAAACATTTCCGCCGAAATCATTCATCAACTGCCGAAAAAATTACTGGAAAAACAAACCGTTTTCGGCGAAACGGGCGGACTTCACGCCGCCGCGCTTTTTGATTTTTCGGGAAATCTGCTGGATTTGCGCGAGGATGTCGGGCGGCATAATGCGGTTGATAAATTGATCGGAAAACAATTTTTAGATAATAATCTGCCTTTGAGCGAAAAAATCCTCTTCTTAAGCGGACGAGCTTCGTTCGAACTCGTGCAAAAAGCGGTCATGGCGCAGATTCCGGTAATCTGCGCGGTCGGTGCGCCGTCGAGTTTGGCGGTCGAAGCGGCGCGGGAATTTAACGCGACGCTGCTCGGTTTTGTCCGCGAAAATCGTTTTAATATCTATTGCGGAAAAATAAGTTCGGATCCCCGCCTTTAGGCGGCAAATGCGTTTATTTATAATGACCGATGTAAAGCGTGTTGCCGCCTAAAGGCGGGACTCTAAACGTAAAATTTATGAAACCCAACGAAGAAAATGCCGGCAAATTGAAGGTCGGCAAAGTCAAAGAAACTGCCGCCGGACTTTCCGCCGTCATTAGCACAACCAAAGAAATCGTAAAAAAAACCGGAGCGATTCGCGGCACGAAATTGCTTCTTGCGCTTAATCAAAAAGGCGGAATTGATTGTAATTCCTGCGCCTGGGCAGACCCCGACGGCGAGCGCACGAAAGCCGAATTTTGCGAAAACGGCGCAAAGGCAATCGCCGATGAAGCGACGAAAAAACGCGTTACGCCCGATTTTTTTGCCAAATACAGCGTCGCCGAACTTTCGGAAAAAAGCGATCAATGGCTCAACGCGCAGGGCAGAATTACCGAACCCGTATTTCTGGACGAAGGCGCAACGCATTATAAACAGACGACCTGGGAAAATGTCTTTCACATTCTCGCCGAAGAATTAAATTCCCTGAAATCGCCCGACGAAGCCGTTTTTTATACTTCCGGCAGAACATCCAACGAAGCGGCGTTTCTCTATCAGCTGTTCGTGCGCAATTTCGGGACGAACAATCTGCCCGACTGCTCGAATATGTGCCACGAATCAACGTCGGTCGCACTCAATGAATCAATCGGTCTGGGCAAAGCGACGATCACGCTGGACGATCTGGAAAACACGGATTTAATCATAATTATCGGGCAAAATCCCGGCACGAATGCGCCGCGTATGCTTTCGTCTCTGCAAAAAGCCAAAGAAAGAGGCGCGCGCATTATTGCGGTCAATCCTCTGCCCGAAGCGGGTTTGATGAATTTTACAAATCCGAATCCGCAGCAATACGAAAATATTTTGAAATATCCGCTCGTCTTGTTCAGAAATCAACCGTCAAAACTTGCCGATCTATATTTGCCGATTCGCATCGGCGGAGATGCCGCGTTTTTAAAGGGCGTTTTAAAAACTCTCTTCGAAAAGGAAAAGAAAAGCCCCGCGCCGATCTTCGATTACGAATTTATTCACGAAAAAACCGTGGGCTTTCAGGATTTCATCGCCAATCTTGCAACAATTGATTGGGAAACAATTCTGGAGCAAAGCGGTTTATCGCTTGCCCAAATCGAAGAATTTGCCGAACTGTTTGCCGCATCCAGCCGCGTCATAACTTGTTGGGCAATGGGTATCACGCAGCATAAACAAGCGGTCGCCGCCGTTCAGGATATTGTCAATCTGCATCTTCTGCGCGGTCAGATCGGCAAACCCGGCGCGGGACTTCTTCCCGTGCGCGGTCATTCAAACGTGCAGGGCGACAGAACGATGGGAATTTGGGAAAAGATAAACCCGATATTTCGCGCCAATCTCGAAAAGGAATTTCACTTTAAAACGCCCGAAAAAGACGGCTTTAACACGGTCGAAGCGATCAAGGCGATGCACAAGGCGCGCGCCAAAGTTTTTTTTGCGCTCGGCGGAAATTTTCTTTCAGCTGCGCCCGACACCGAATTTACCGCCGAAGCTCTGCGAAATTGCAAACTGACGGCGCAGGTCATCACAAAATTAAACCGCACCGCGCTCGTTGGCGGAAAGAAATCCCTGATTCTCCCGTGTCTGGGCAGAACTGAAATTGATAAAACGGGCGGCACCGAACAGTTTGTTTCGACCGAAAGTACGATGCTCAATGTGCAGATGTCGAAGGGAATTTTAGAACCGGCTTCGGAACATCTGCGGAGCGAAGTCTGGATCGTCGGCAAGATGGCGCAAGCCGTTCTGAAAAATAAAATGCGGTTTGATTGGGAAAGAATGATCAACGATTACGACCGAATTCGCGCCGCAATTTCCCGCGTCGTGCCGGGCTGCGAAAATTATAATCAGCGCATCCGGCAAGACGGCGGTTTTTATATGCCGAATCCGCCGCGTGAAGGCGCGTTTCCGACCGATTCCGGCAAAGCGAAATTTACGATCAGCCAAATCGAAAAAATCGAACTCGCGGAGGGAGAACTTTTGATGACGACGATCCGCTCGCACGATCAGTTTAACACGACCGTCTATGCCGAAAACGACCGTTATCGAGGAATAAAGGGTTCGCGCCGCGTGATTTTGATGAATGAAAAAGATATTGAAGAAAGAGGTTTAAAACAGGGCGAAGTCGTTGATATTACAAGCGTTTTTGCGAATCGAGTGCGCCGCGCCGAATCGTTTATCGTCGTCAAATACCCGATCCCGAAGGATTGCGCCGCTACGTATTTTCCCGAAGCGAATCCGCTCGTTCCGATTGAAAGCGTTGCTGAAAAAAGCAATTGTCCGACATCAAAATCGGTCAAAATCACGATCACGCCGCATCTGCACAACGGGAAAAGAGTTTTCGCAGGTGAATTTAAGAGTTAATTTAAACCATAATATTTAAACTTAAATAGTTTGGCGGGCGCAAAGCAACCCTTCCGGACCTGTTATTGATTTTCACTTATTTTTTCAACTCTATCTTGAAAAGCGATGAAGCTTTACAGGTCAACTTAATTATATTTATAGGTTAGGAAGGGTTGCTCTGCGCCCGAATAACTTTAAGGATAAGTCAAGACAAATTTTTAATCTCTTCAAAACAAAATGTTTAACGGATTCATATTAACGGGCGGAAAATCTTCGCGGATGGGGCGGGACAAAGCGTTTCTAAAAATCGGCGAAAAAACTTTTCTCGAAAACGCTCTCGAAACGCTCGCGCCCGTTTGCAAACAGGTAAAAATCGTTCTCAACCGGTCACAGACGCATTTTATCGAAAAACTTCCCGCCGGAATTTCTTATATTTTCGATATTTACGAAAATCGCGGCGCATTAGGCGGACTTCACGCCGCGCTAAAAACCTGCAAAACCGAATTCGCCGTAATTTTAGCCGTTGATCTGCCGTTCGTTACGAGCGGCGCGATTGAAAGTTTGTGCGAAATGATTGCAGATAAAAAAGAGATTTCAGCCGTAATTCCGCGCCAAAATGACGAAAGGTTACAACCGCTCTGCGCCGTTTATCGCGTAAAAGATTGCTTGCCAAAAGCGGAAGAACTTTTATCGAAAAATGAATCAGTTTCAGTTCGCGGATTTCTTAAAACTTTAGAAGTAAAAATTATTGAGTCGAAAAGCTTGAGCCAAAAAGAAAATCTACTGAAAAATATAAATTCTCCGGTAGATTTTCAATCCATGGAGTGATTTTGCCTTTTGCCTTTTACCTTTTTACTTTTTCACTCGTTCCAATCCGGCGTGTGAAAATTTCCCTCTTTATCGATTCTTTGATAAGTATGTGCGCCGAAATAATCGCGTTGAGATTGAAGCAGATTCGCGGGCAGACGCGCCGAGCGGAACGCGTCGAAATAGGAAAGTGCCGAAGAAAGACAAAGCGAAGGCACCTGGCTCATCGCAAATTCGTTATTTACCTTGCACCAGAAATCGCGGTTGCGGCTCAGGATTTCGGCGAATCGGTCGTCTAAGATCATATTCGGCAGATCGGGATTTTTCTCGTAAGCGGCGCGAATTTCTTCTAAAAGTGCGGAGCGGATAATACAGCCGCCGCGCCAGATTTTGGCGATTTCCGATAAATTCAGTTCGTAATCTTTTTCTACTGACGCGGTTTGCAGGAGCGACATCCCTTGCGAGTAGGTTACGATAAAAGAGCTTAAAAGCGTGTGTTTTAAGAGTGAAATAAATTCCGCTTTGTTTTCAAAAACATCGCGCCGCACGGCGGAATCGTGTTCGTCGTCGGATTTTACTTCCGTGTGTTTTTCGGCTTCCGCTGCGGTTTTCGCGTCAATTTTTGAATGATGTTGCTTGCTGACGGTCGTTTCGGCGGCTCTCGCTTCGCGCTTCGCTTTTTGTTCATCCGTTTCGTGTTCGCTAGAAACCGTTTCACCGTTTGACTGTCCATTGTCAGTTGTCAATTGTCCATTGAATTTCCCGTATTTTTCGGCGATTATTACACGCGCTTCCTTCTGTGCGGAAATCTGGCGCATCGAGACGGCGGAATCAATCGTCGGAATCGGCACGCCGAAATCCATCGCGACCTGCGAAGTCCATTTGCCCGTTCCCTTCTGCGCGGCTTTATCCAGAATCATTTCAACCAAAGGTTTTCCGGTTTCGGCATCGCATTTTTTCAGGATGTCCGCCGTAATTTCAACAAGAAAAGAATTTAATTCGGCATTGTTCCAGGTCGCGAAAGTCGCGCTCATTTCCGCATAATCCATCTTTAGAACGCGATTCATAAAATCATAGGTTTCCGCCAGAATCTGCATCAAACCGTATTCGATGCCGTTGTGAACCATTTTCACGAAATGCCCCGCCGAACCTTTTCCGATATAAGCGACGCACGGTTCGCCGCCGACCTTTGCGCTCGCCGCTTCGAGAATTTTTTCAACCTGCGCGTAAACTTCGCGTTTTCCGCCCGGCATAATGCTCGCGCCGCGGCGCGCGCCTTCTGCGCCGCCTGAAACGCCGACTCCGAGAAATTCAAAACCGTTTTCATTCAAGAGTTTTTCGCGCCGTTCGGAGTCGGGAAAATGCGAATTTCCGCCGTCAATGACGATGTCGCCCGTGTCCAAAATCGGAATCAAATCATTAATCACAAAATCAACGACATTTGCCGGAACGAGAATCATAATCTTTCGGGGCGATTCGAGTTTTTCTAAAAATTCCGGCAGATTTTCCGCCGTCTGCAAATTAAACGATTTGCCTTCTTCAAGTAAAAGTGTGCGTTTTGATTCGTCTAAATCATAACCAACGCCCGAAACTCCCTGTTCCGCGACATTGAGCAGAAAATTTCTGCCCATCGTTCCCAAGCCGATCATTCCGAATTGTGCTTTTGTCATAAAATTATTTTAACGCAAAGGAGCAAAGCCGCAAGGTCGTAAAGTTTTTTGCCCAAATTTCTTTCAAATACAGTTGTTTTTACCTTTTTGCGTCTTTGCGCCTTTTCATCTTTGCGTTAATCTTTTTTCTTATGAAAACTTTACTCGAAGCAATTCGCCCGACATTTTTCTTAGAATCGGAAAAACTGAAATCGTTTTTAAATCTCGATCTGACAATTGCGACCGAAACCTTTCAGCATACGGGAAGTTTTAAGTTTCGCGCCGCTTATAATGTTGCGCTGAATGTGGAAAATCCGCATATAATCACGGCTTCGTCGGGAAATTTCGGTCAGGCTCTGGCTTATGCTTGCAAATTATTAGATAAAAAATGTCATGTCGTAATGCCGGAAACTTCTGCCAGAGTAAAGGTCGAAGCCGTCAGAAATTACGGCGCGGTCGTTGATTTGATCGATACGAAAAAGATCGGACGCGAAGAAAGAGTTTTGCAATTGCTCGGCGAATTTCCCGATGCTTACAAAGCCAGCGCGTATGATGATTTGTTTGTAATTGACGGAAATTCGACAATCGGCGACGAACTTTCCGCAATGGATTTCGACGAAATAATCGTTCCGGTCGGCGGCGGCGGTTTGATTTCGGGCGTTTCAAAAGGTTTGTGCCGCAACGCTTCAAATGCAAAACTCGTCGGCGCAGAACCGCTTCTGGCAAACGATGCGGCAAAATCTTTAAAAGCGCGCGAAATTGTTAAAAACGAATTCGAGCCAAACACTTTGGCAGACGGCGCGCGAACGCTTTCGCTCGGCAAACATAATTGGGAGATCATCAAAACGGGCGTTTCGGAAATTTTGGAAGTTTCCGAAGAAAAAATCAAAGAATCCGTGCGTTTATATTTCGCTCTGGCAAATCTGAAAGTCGAACCGACCGCCGCATTAAGTCTGGGCGCGATTCTTGAAAACGCGGAAAAATTTAAAAATAAAAAAATCTGCGCTATCGTCAGCGGCGGAAATGTTGACGCTGAAATCTACCGGCAGATTTTGGATTATTAGATACTACAAACGAAAAGCGGGCGCAGAGCAACCCTTCCTAACCTGAAAATGTTTTAACTTCTCTTTTTCCGCTTTATCTTGAATAAAGATTAAGTATTATCAAAAATCTTGATAATAATTTCAGGTCGGGAAGGGTTGCTCTGCGCCCGTTTCGCCTTGTTGTTTCTACTTTATTTTTTCTGATAAACCCCGTTGAATGTTACATTTGCGCCACCGCAGTTTAAATTATCGGAAACAATTAAAAATTTCCCGACGCGCTGCATTTTCACGCGGCATTCGTATTCGCCTTCATCGCCCAAACTCAGTTTATTATTTTCGGGAATTCCCGAAAAATCAATTTCGCCGATGTGTATATTGTCGCCCAAACCTTTCCAGAAGGCATTTCCGGTGATTTTTACTTTGTTATCTAATTTCATCGGTGCGATCTTTATCGAATTATCGTAAAATGTCCAATCGCCGATCCACGGCAGAGTTTGATTATTATCAACAAATTTCAGTTTTTCAAGCGCGATCCAACCGACCGTTTCGCTTCCCTTTTTCGGCTGAAACCACGCACACGCAAAGTCGCCGTAGTTCCGCGAAACGATTACTTCATCATTCGGAATAACATAGCTTTTCGTTTTGCAGTTGGCGTTTTTCGGGCAATCTTCATTTTCATCGTTATAAAAGAAAACCTTCTCGTTTTTCGCAGCCGTAATTTTTGCGATGCGGAAATTTTCGCTGCT
>CAYUGW010000201.1:0-7246 GCA_964444245.1 uncultured Blastocatellaceae bacterium
TCGGATTTCGGATGCTCAATTTTATGAGAGCGAACTTCTGTAATCTTAAATGAACCTGCTCTCTAACTTATCCAAAAAACCGTCTTTGACGAGCGCATCACAAATTTTGATGCAAGAGAAGGATTAACAGTTATCTATGATGCACGGTTTGCGGAATGGTTGCAAACAGAGTTTAACGTTTGTCGGCAATCGGCAAACTTCAAATGCCTTATCTCATCTCTTAAAAAACAAATTGCGCCGCAAAAATGTTTGATACACAGATTTGGAAAAAGTTTTAATCTTTATCAAATTTCGAGCGCAGCTGACTTGCCATCGCCCGCGTAACGAGCCAATCGGGAGCGGCATTACCGACGACGGAAACCAGATAATTGAGCCAGCCGGAAACAGCGGTGGTTTTTCCGCTTTTGATCGCGCTCAGAGCCGTTTCGACAACTTCTTCCGGCGTTTGCATTCCTTTTTGCGCCATTTTATCTTTAACGCTCGCATCGATATTCGCCGTTTCAAAAAATCCGGTTTCGGTCGGACCCGGACACAGATTCAGAATTTGAATATTATGCGGACGATTTTCTTCGGCAATCGCTTCGCTAAACGATGTAACAAACGCTTTCGTCGCGGCATACGTCGCGAAATACGGAATCGGCTGAAAGCTCGCCGTCGAGGAAACGTTGATGATTACGCCGGACTTTCGCTCGCGCATTTTTTCTAAATAACGATGCGTCAGCGCGACCAGACTCATCACATTGAGCGTGATCATCCGCAGTTGGTTTTCCAGATCGAGCCGCAAAAAATCGCCGACCGAGCCGAATCCGGCGTTATTGATCAGCCAGTTTATTTCGAGTCCGTGTTTTTCGGTTTCGCTGAAAAGCCGCGTATCGGCTTGGAATTCGGTCAGATCAACGGCGACATAATGCGCCATAATCTTGTGTTCGAGCATCAATTCGTCGCACAAAGCGTTTAGTTTATCTTCCGAACGCGCGACCAGCACGAGATTATGTTTTTCGCCCGCGAGCCGCCGCGCAAAGGCTTCACCGATGCCGCCCGACGCGCCCGTTATAAGTGTTGCTTTCATTTATCTTGCCTTCCCCAGAACTTATTGAAAATTTTACGGATAAAACCGCTGCCGCAATTATAACAAATGTTCCCAGAATTCGGATAAGTCCGGCGATTTTCGTTGTCGAATCAAGCAATCCCGTTTCGCTTAAAAGAAAATTCCAATCGTGAAACGCGCCTTCGCTTCCCGTGTGTCCGCCGAGCAAAACGAGCTGCATAACGACCGCATCATTGGCATAGACGAAAACATTTAAAATGCTCTGACCGACCCAGAACAGGACAATCGCCGCCGAATAATATTTCTCATGCCAGACGAAATAACCGACAAAAACCGCCGGCACGAACACCTGAAAAAGCGAACCGCCGGCGATCATCATAAATTCACCGAAAAGGCGAAACAAAAGATGTCCGGTTTCGTGAATCGGCAGATCAACCAGATCGAGAAAACTGCCGTTTAAGGGCGCGTAAGCGATTGAAAGAAAATAGACGGATGCAAGAATTGCAAAGACAAGTTTCGGATAATTGATTTGCATAAATGTTTGATGTCGAGAACCGAAAAAGAAAAGTTTTTTCAGATGAGCTTTACTGAAAAAGCATGGCTCTGTAACATTTTACCGCAAAAATCAGTAATGTTAAACATTTTTTTGCAAAAACATATCTTTAGAAATCGCGTAAAAAACCAAATCCATCCCGTAATGAAATTTCGTTCCTTCAAATTTCATCCCGCTTTTTTCCATAATGCGCCACGAACCCGTATTTTCGGGCGCGGCGACGGCGACGATTCTTTCGAGATTTGCTTTATTAAAACCGTAATCGAGCCAACCCCGTGCAGTTTCAAGCCCGATTCCGCGCCGCCAGAATTTTTTGATAAGCCCGTAGCCGACTTCGATTTCGCCGGAATCTTCGAGCGGCTGCAAACCCGACCAGCCGATCTCTTCGCCGGTTTCCTTCCAAACCATTATGGCAAAGCCGAAGCCGTATTTTTCCCAGGTTTCCAGATAAAATTTCATTCGTGCTTCGTTAAATTCGCGCGTTTTCGCCCGTTCGCCGCCCAAGTATCTATTTACTTCGTCGTCGGAGCGAAATTCGATAATCGTGTCGAGATCATCCGGCGTTATTCGGCGATGCAGTAATCTTTCAGTTTCTAAAATAATCATCTTTTGTAATCGAATAATGAACCAGATCCATTCCGTAAAATTCGCCCGTGTAATCGAATTTCATCCCGAGCCGCTTCATCACATTCTGCGAAGAAAGATTTTCGGGATTGGCAACCGCGACGATTTTTTCCAGATTTAATTCGTTAAAACCGTATTCCAAAAACGCTCCGGCGGCTTCCGATGCAAAACCTTTGCCCCAAAATTCCCTGACGAGCGCGTAGCCGACCTCCGTTTCGCCGGTTTCCTTTAAATGCCAGAGTCCGCACCAGCCGATAAATTTATTCGAGGATTTTTCGATCACGGCGCAAAAACCGATTTTTTCCTTTTCCCAACGGCTGGAGACGAGATTTATCCAATCCTCCGCTTCGCTGTGCTGCGTTTGCGGCGGACGGATAAAACGCATGACATTTTCATCCGAACGCATTGCAAAAACCGCGTCCGTATCGGCTTTGTTCATCGGTCGCAAAATAAGTCTGGTTGTTTCAAACATAAAAAAGGTATTTTACAGGCAATTTATTTTATTTCAAAAAAGATGGAAGAAAAATCTCTGCCGCTTCGTCTAAATAATAATTCTTTATAAAAGACGAGGAAAAACTTTATGAATCAAAAAGACGAAAACCGCCGTGATTTTTTGAAACGGATGACAGCCGCATCAATCGCGCTGCCGTTTTTGCTCAATTGCAAAAGTGATACATTGGCGCAAAAATCAGGCGAAGACATTTTGGAGTTATTAAAGAAAAACGCCGTTCAGACGAGCGGCGAATGGAGCGGCGCGTTTGATGCGCCGAAGGACGTTTCGTGGCGCGCGGTTTTATCAAAAGACGCGGACAAAGGCGAAAAAATGCTGATTTCGGGAACGGTTTTCCAAACCGACGGCAAAACTCCCGCGCCGAATGTTTTGATTTATCTCTATCACACAGACATCGAAGGAATTTACGGCAGAGGTGGCGGCGAACACCGGCACGGTCGCTATCGCGGCTGGCTGCTGACGGATGCAACCGGAAGATACGAATTTCAGACGATAAAACCCGCGCCTTACCCGGAAAACCGCTTTGCCGCGCATATTCACACGACGCTGACGACTAAAAATATGAAGGAAGATTGGATCGATTCGACTCTTTTTGAAGGCGACGCATTGATCTCGCCGCGCGAACGCGAAAGGGCTGGAAAAAAAGGCGGATTCAATCCGATTGTCCGGCTCGAAAAAGGCGCGGGCGGAATCTGGACGGCAACCCGCGATATTCAATTATTGAGTTAGGAGACGCGAAATGAACCACAAAATAAAATTGGTTATGCTGCTGCTTGTCGTTTTTATAACGGCGGTAAATTGTGCCGCTCAAAGCAAAAATAAAGATTTAAGCCGGGAGCCGCAAAACTGTTCGCTTCTCGCTGAATCGGATGCCGAAAAAATTCTCGGTCAGGCAGTTCGTCTGATTGAAAATACGGTCGAAGTTAAAGACAACATTCGTCAATCGAAATGCACTTACACAGCACTTTCCAAAGATAAATCGAGCGGGAGCGAAATAAATTTGTATTTTATGCTCGAAGAAACTCCCGATGAAGAGCGCGCCCGGCAAATTTTTGAAACGATCAAAAAGTCAAACGAGGATCATCAAGGCTTTGAAAACTTAAACGGTGTCGGCGATCAGGCATACGCGCATAGCTCGAAGTCGCATTTTCATTACGTGATGGCGCAAAAAGGAAAATTTGCGATTCGGCTCAAAGTAAATAAAGCGGTGGAAACGACTTCTTTTGATGATTTAAAAGCGTTTCTGAAAAAAGCGGTCGAACAAATTTAAAAAAGCGCCTCGTTTTTCGGCGGCGGCGAATTTGGAAGGAAAAAAGTGACTATGAAAATCAAATTATTATTGCTCGTTTTATTGGCGGTTCTTCTGTCGTCAATCGGTTGTCAGGCGCAAATCGCCCGAAGCGACGAAAAGAAAAGCGATGCGCCGGAAACGGGAATCATCAGCACGATTGAGGGTATGAATAAAAGCCGCGCCGCGCATACGGCGACCGTTTTGGATAATGGAAAAGTTTTGATCGCGGGCGGTTTTAACGGGGCAGAAAACGGTATGGCAAGCACGGAGATTTTCGATCCGGCGACCAAGACATTTTCTGCGGGCGATAATTTGAGCGAAAAGCGCGCCAGCCATACGGCGACGCTTTTGCCCGGCGGAAAGGTTTTAATTGCGGGCGGTTATAACGGCAAATATCTCGACAGCGCGGAGATTTATGACGCGAAAACCGGAAAATTTTCGGAGGCGGGGAAAATGACTTTGCCGCGCAGCGGGCATATCGCCGTTTTGCTCGGTAACGGGAAAGTCTTGCTGGCGGGCGGAGTCGGAACGGGCTGGACGTTTTTGGCAGATGCCGAAATTTATGACCCGGCAACCGATTCTTTTTCTAAAACGGGAAATATGAGCGCGGCGCGTGAATCGCACACGGCAACTTTGCTCAAAGACGGACAGGTTTTGATTACCGGCGGTCATCAGGGCAGACGCTCGGCAATCGAGATTTATCGAAGCGCGGAAATTTTCGATCCGCAAAACGGCAGTTTTACCGCTGCCGCCGATTTGACCGTTAAGCGTCATAAACACGACGCGGTTTTGCTCGGCGACGGGCGCGTTCTCGTTGTCGGCGGTTCGGACGAACGCGATGCAATGGGCGCATATACAAATGTCGAGATTTATAATCCGAAAACAAAAAACTTTTCAAAAATCGGCGATATGCGTCTCGCGCGCTACAAACTTCAAGGCACCAGCATTTTGCTGAAAAACGGCAAGGTTTTAATCGCGGGCGGCGCAGATAGGGCGGAAATTTTCGATCCGGCAAAAAATACTTTCGAGGTAGCGGAAGGAAGGTTTGAAACTGCCGGATTTTTTGCCACCGCGACTCTTTTGCTAAACGGACAGGTTTTAATTGCCGGCGGTTATGACAATGAAATCGCGGCAAATTCGGGAGCTTGGCTTTATAAATCATAGTTTTCAAAATAAAGTAGAATTTTTGTAAAAACAAAAATGGAGAATGCCCGGCGAATGACCGAACAAATGACCGAACAAGACTTGCTTGCCGAATGCAGAAACGGCAGCCGCAAGGCGTTCGAGTTGCTTTATCAAGCGAACCAAAGACGGGTTTTTTCGGTCGCGCTCAATTTTTTCGGCGGCAAAAAGCAAATTGCGGAAGATATTACGCAGCAGGTTTTTTTGAAAATTTTTAATAAGATCACGGATTTTCGAGGGCAGTCGGAATTGACGACGTGGATCTACCGGATGACGGTCAACGCCTGCATTGACGAGCAGAGAAAAACGCGCCGGTTTTTTTCGATTGAAAATTTTTTCGGCGAATTTCGCACTCGCAAAACGCCGGATGAAAAGCTCGAGCGAAAGGAAATTTCCGACGAAGTGCAAAAAGCGATTGCAACTCTGAAGCCGAAATTTCGTCTGCCGATTTTGCTCAAATACTCGGAAGGCTTGAGTTATCAAGAGATCGCCGAAATTCTGGATTGTTCGATGGGAACAATCGCGTCGCGCCTGAATCGCGGACATAAAATGCTGGCGCAGAAATTAGCGCATTTGAAGAAGGAAATTTAAGTTCAGAGTAACGGTTTTTCACGGTTAAAGCCGTTACTCTGAGCTACAAACAAAAATGAACGAAAAGCATTACAAAGACAAACTCTCTGAATTCGTCAATCACGAATTGGTGCAGGATGAACGGCAACTTATTGCCGAACATCTTTTACAATGCGCCGGTTGCCGCAGCGAACACGACCGAATCAAACTCGGCGCAGGCTTGGCGAGCCGTCTGAATCAACGGGACGCGCCGGAAAATCTCTGGCATAAAATTGAAAATAATCTGGACAAAAAGGAAAAAGCGCGGGTTTCTTTGATGCCGAATTTCGCGTTTTTCGGCTCAAAAAGCGTTTTGGCGGCGGCGAGTCTGCTGGTTGTGTTCGGTTTCTTTATCATAATTTATTTGGGCGTTTTCAAACCCGTTTCGCCGGAAATCGCCAAAAATGAAACGGCGGCAAATGTTGCAGTTTCGCAAGTTACATCAACGCCGGACGAGATCGCTTTAAATCAAAAGACAAACGCGACAAATCAAACGGCGGAAACAAATTCAGAAATTCAAGCTCCGGCAGAAGAAAATTTACCGGTCAAAGTTGAGCCGCCGATCAAGGATTTGAATGTCAAAACCTTGCCGAAAATAAAACGGGAAGAAACAAGTATCGCGCAAAAAGCTGCGGCTTCGTGGAATGTCGAAACGCTTGCCGGCGTGCCGAAAATCGGCAGTTCCGCCGACGGCGGAAAATTAGCGGTCGGCGAATTTCTCGAAACCGATGCGAATTCACGCGCACGGGTTCAGGTTGCCGATATCGGAAACGTCGAGATCGCGCCGAACTCGCGCATAAAATTGGTCGGTACGAAATCAACCGAACACCGGCTTTCGCTCGAACGCGGGCAGATGCACGCGCGGATTTACGCGCCGCCGCGCCTTTTTATCGTTGATACGCCGTCGGCGGTCGCCGTTGATCTCGGCTGTGAATACACGCTTGAAGTTGACGACGAAGGCAATTCAAAACTGCACGTAACGGGCGGTTTTGTCGCGCTGGAAAACGGAAAACGCGAATCCATCGTTCCGGCGGGCGCGATTGCCTTGACGAGAAAAGGCAAGGGCATCGGAACGCCTTTTGCGGAAGATTCTTCCGCTCAATTTAAAGACGCGCTTTACAAATTTGACTTTGAAAACGGCGGAAATTCGGCTCTGGAAAAAATCATTAAAGAAGCCGAATTTTACGATTCGCTTTCGCTCTGGCATCTTCTGTCGAGAACGCCGGAAAATCAACGCGAAAAGGTTTTCGACGCGCTCGCCAAATTTGTCAAACCGTCCGCCGCAATTACAAAAGAAGGAATTTTGAAATTGGATAAAAAAATGCTCGACGCGTGGTGGATTGAAGTCGAAAATGCATGGTTTAGCTGAAGAGTTTTAAACAACAGATTGACACGAATTTTCGCGGATAAATTGTTTACTTAATTGCA
>CAYUGW010000202.1:0-7240 GCA_964444245.1 uncultured Blastocatellaceae bacterium
TTTCCGCTCGGTTTTTCTCAATTTGCCGAAGAAATCGAAGCGGGCGGAGTCGGCGCGATGGAGATGGTCGCCCGCGACCTCAAAGCCATGGGCAGATATTTTTGCGGCAATTTGAGTTACGGCATTGATCCCGATTCCGGTTTGGCGGTCGAATACCGCGAAGTTATTCATCCTTTAACGCCCCGGCAGCGCGACATGTATAACAATATGGCGCGGGCGTGGGTTGTGGTTTTGAAAAACTTTAACCGTGCCCTGGAGATGACAAATTCGAGCAAAACAGCGCGACGATTTGTCGTTACTCAATTCTGGGCTGAGCATCAGAGATGTTTTCGTAATATCATAACCGCGTTCAAGGTTCCGACACTCATTCGTGAGATCGAAACGGCACTTTCGGAAAAGCAATCGGTCGTCATTTCGCTGACCGGAACGGGCGAAGCGCAGACAAAAAAACAGATCGCACGGGCAATTGATGAAGAAGAAGCGATTGAGACCCTCGATTTCAGCCCGCGCGAAACTCTTTCCCGGCTGGTTGAAAACTGCTTTCCGGTTAAAGTTTTTCAGGAAGAAACCGATTCAAGCAGCGGCAACACCAAATATGTTCCGGTTTTTGACGAAGACGGAAAACAACTGGAAAGCCGCGCCGCGCTCGAACTCAAAAGGGAATTGCTCGACCGGCTTTCAGTTTTGGAAATTCCCGAACATCCGCTTGATCAATTGGTTAATTATTTCGGCACGGAAAACGTCGCGGAAATGACCGGGCGCAAAAAACGCCTGATCAGAACGCTTTCGGGACGAATGGAATATCGCGCCAGACAAATTCCGGGTGTGCCGAATCGTTTAATAAACTTACACGAGAAAAATTGCTTTCAAAGCAAGCAAAAACGGATCGCGATCATGTCGGAAGTCGCATCCACCGGCGATAGTTTTCACGCCAGCCGAAATGTGCGAAATCAAGAGCGTCGTCTGCATATCGCCGCCGAACTCAAATGGTCAGCCGATAAACAGGTGCAGGATTTCGGGCGCACACACCGCACCGGACAAGTTGCGCCGCCGATCTATTTGCTCGTTTTTACCGAACTCGGCGGAGAGAAAAGATTTTCCTCGACGATTGCCAGACGTTTGGGAAATATGGGAGCCTTGACGAAAGGCGACCGCCGCGCCGAAAAAGCCGGAAATCTGGATAAATACAATCTCGAATCGAAGGAAGGACGCGCCGCTCTGAATGTCGTCTTTACCAGAATCCTGAGTGGCGAACAGATTTTAGGACTTGAAAGTCCTCGGGCAACGCTCGCCGATATGGGATTGTTAAAGTCCGGGAACGGCGATGGCGGCGACATCAAGGAGAGCGAGAAAACAAATGTGCCGCGTTTTCTGAATCGTCTGCTTTCACTCGAAGTCGAGCCGCAGAATGCGCTTTTCGATTATTTTTACCGGACATTTCTCGAAACCCTCGAACATCTCAAGGCACGGGGCAAAATTGATGACGGAATGGAAGATTTGAAAGCTATTTCGGTAAAGATGTCCGCCGAACCGCAAGTATTGTTCACAGATACTTTAACCGGAGCGCAGACGGTTTATTACAAACTCGAAATCATCGTTCCGACCAGACCAGCCCGATTTGATGAAATCTCAAACTTTGACGGCGTTTATTTTTTTGAAAAGCGCAGCAGCGGGGAATTCGTCGCCGTCCGTCCGACTCTCGCGCATACCGACCCGGAAACGGGCGACCGTTATCAAATGGTGTCGGTCAGCCGCCCGGCAGGTTACAACCTTTTGTATATTCGTGAAAGCGAACTCGATCAAAAGTTTAAGATCGTTCCCAAAAGCCGGGTGCGTGATTGGTGGATCGGCGAAGAAAAGAAAATTCCGCCAACCGGGCAGAAAACAATTCATCTTTTAAGCGGCGCGCTTCTGCCGATTTGGAAAAACCTGAAGAAATTGCAGCAAGATGCGCTCAATATCGTTCGCACGACAACGGACGACGGCACGAGACTTGTCGGCGTGAAAATCGAATCAAGTGTGATCGGCGAAATTCGCCGGAGCTTCGGTATTTGGAGAAACTCCGGCACGACTGCTGAAGAAATTATCAAAAGCGTTTGGGAAGAAAATGAAAGTTTCGATCTACTCGGCGAAATGAAAATCCGCCGGAAGAGATTTCAAGGCAGAAGCGTCATCGAAGTAACTCCAACGACCTATGAACAAATTCGTGAACTGAGAGAAACGGGTTTGATCAATATTATTCAAAACAGCAAGCAAAGATTTTTCCTGTCCGAAGATGAAAAAGCAGCACAAGACGCTCTCTCGAAGGTCTTAAAGACATATCCGCCGCTTCATCTGCTAAAAGACGACGGAAAGGGCGTTTATGAGCAAAATACGAATCAGTTAAACGATATCCACAGCCCGGTCGGATTGCCGGAATGGCTGATCGAGCCGCCGATTGAAGAAGTTCAAAAAATAACTGTCGCCGTTTAAGTCAAAAAAAAAACACAAAATTATGATATTGAATCCCTTTATCCTTGAAAAAGCTGTAGCCGAAACGCTCCGGAACATTCCTGAAAATTCAGGTGAAAAATTACGAAAACGCCATCGCAACGCCATTAATAAAGCCTGTGAAAGACTGCTCGAAAATCCCTTTATCAACTACGAAAACGGAAAAATGCTGATTTTGAGCGATTCGCGCACTGACCAGGGTGAAGCAAAGTTTTACCAAACGAGCAGAAAAGAGTGCCGCTTGATCGAGCCGGGAAATTTTCTGTGCCACGCATTTTGGGAAGGTTTCCCGTGCTGGCACCGGGCAACGCTCGATGTGGTCGAAAATTATTTGTTAATCGAGCGCGGATTAAATCAAAAATCAAAAAGCAAAAGTGTCGCCGGCGTGAACACTTTACTGTCGCCGGCGTGAACACTTCGGCTGATTCATTTTCAGCCGAGGAATCATGAATAATAAAACAAGTCTTCTATTTTCTTTAGTTTAGGTTAATTGAAAATCTGTTGGAATTTGCGGCATATAAATTGACATTGAAGAAGCGCAAATCTAAACAAAAACCTAAAAAAAATGAAAATGAATATTTTGAATAAAATAACTTCAGAAAATAATGACAACACCAGAATTTTGGAATTGGAAGAAAAAATCTCGCGTTATGCCCGCGTGCCGCATTATGTATTGATTACGGGTGAGCGCGGCACGGGAAAAACGACGATTGCCAAACGGCTGCACGAGCAAAGCCCGCGAGCTGCAAAGGAGTTCGTCAATTTAAATTGCGCGAGTTTGACGGCGGAACTGCTTGAATCGGAATTGTTCGGCTACGAGAAAGGTGCGTTCACGGGCGCGAACGCTCTAAAAATGGGGCTTTTTGAAATTGCGTCGGGCGGCACGCTTTTTCTGGACGAAATCGGCGAAATTCCGCTCGTCCTTCAAGCCAAACTGCTCAAAGCGGTCGAAGAAAAACGCATTCGCCGCGTCGGAAGCAGTATCGAACGCCCGGTTGACACGCGGATCATCGCCGCTACTTCAGCGAATCTAGAACAGATGGTTTTGGAAGGAAATTTCAGAGCCGACCTTTTTGACCGGCTCAACATTCTGCGGATTGAAACCGTTCCGCTTAAATTTCAAAAAGAAAAAATAATCAATCTGCTGATCGAAAGTTTGGAGAAAGAACGTCAGATCATCGGGCGCACGAAGCCCTTTGAAATTTCGTACGAAGCCGTTGATTTGCTCTTGAACTACGAATGGCACGGCAACTTTCGTGAACTTCATAATTTTGCGACACGCGTTGCGGTTGAATGTTTTGAACAAGATAATTTGTCTGCCGATACGGTGTGTCAGATATTGGGCTTTGGACTTTCAGAAGATGCAGCCGCGGAAACCACCGAAATATTGGCGGAAAAAGTTGCCCGATACGATTTTCGCCCGACTTCCGAAAACCTCATCACCCTGACCATCGACCCGAAGACAGACGATCTCGACAGCATCTACACACGCGCCGCGGGAGTTCTTATCAATCATCATTTAGCGGAAAATAAGGGTAGTATTCGGCAGACCGCGCAAAGTTTGGGAACGGCTCATTCGACAATTAGCCGCCTTTTGGCAAAGTTTAAGGCGAGCGGCAATGTCAAAGAATTTCCGCTTCCCAAGCCTGCGGATGAAAAATTTGCTATCGCTGCCTGAAATCAACGACAATCAAAATTAGACATGAAGAAACAGCAAAAATTTATGACTGAATCCGAAAAAAAAAAGCAAGCGGCGAGTGAAAATGTGGATTGGGCGGTCTTGCCTTTCGACCCCGCCGAAGATGATGAGCGTTGGGCACGCCTTATTGAAGAAACCGATGAATTGATAAAAGAGGCGGAAGCCATGGAAGCCGCCTGCGGTCCGCTTTTGATGGAAAACAAGTTAAGCGACTTGAAAACTTCAGAGAAGAGCGAAGCGGAAGACGATTTCTTTTGAAATCATAAAAATCAAAATAATATCTTAATCAGCCGGTTGAACTTATCAACCGGCTTTTTTATTTTTGCATTTTTTTTTGAGTCCGGAGAAAGAAAAAGCGGTTGGTAAAATATAGGAGTTAAAAATGGAAATTTTAAGTGCGGGAGCATTTATCAATCTTGAAAATCAAGAAAAAATCGAACAACTGAAATTCACTGCCAATGAATTGGCAAACGCGGCGATTTCAACGGAAGGCTTTGTCAACGAAGAAGCCGCCGCAAGCAAACTCTCGCTCGAATTTTGGCAAGGTTTGGAATATATGTGCCGCGAAAGCGAGCGAGGCACAGTTCAGAACATTTTTACGGGACATTTTCTGGAGCGCCTGCGCGAGCTTCGCGCTGACAAGATCGAAACAAATGTTGGAGTAACTGATGAATCTCCAAAAATCATTGGTCAAACAACTGACCAAGCGACAAATTCTGAAGATGAATTCCTCGGCGTTGTCGGCGCGCCCGTAACTGAAACGGCAACAGATGAAGAAAATCAAAATTTGACCCGGGATATTTCAAGCCAAACCGTTGATTCTTCGGCGATAGCAGAAACTGCCGCCGAACCTGTGCCGGTCGAAACTACCGAAACTAATTCAAGCGACTCTTTACTTGAAAAGCCGGAAAACTCAAAGGTCAGCGAAATAGCTGAAATTGAAACGGCAAAAAAGGAAACTGAAGTTGATGTCAAAGCCGCCGCCGGTGTTTGCTTGCCTGAAAAAGAGCCGTATCAATTTGATAAATGCACGGTTACGGCAATTGTCCAACTGCTTCCCATTGATGAAAATTCAGAAATTCGCAGAGTGGTTTTGAGCGTCAGAACACACGATTTTGCGCCGCAGATTTCGATGGTTGAAATTTCGAGAAACAATTTACCGCTCGCGCTTACTCCGGAAATTGAAAAAGTTTTGGCGAAATATAAGAGCGATTTGCCCGTCAAAGTGATGGATAAGATGAAAAAGGAAAAAAGCACCCCGAAAAAATCTTTCGCTAAATCTGCAATTGAAACGAAAACGGTTTCTCAGGAGACTCCGAAAACCAAAGAAATTTCTCCATCCCAAAACGTGCAGACCGCACCGACTGAAAATAATTCGCCGGTAGTTCAGCCGCCGGCGATGAATGAAACGGGCGGACAAGGCAGTCTTTTCTCATTCTAAAAACAAAAAACGAAAAACCCGGAAAAAAGTTATGGAACAAACCAATCAATCGGCGATGGTCGAACAACCAGCCGCTATTACCGAACCACAGGCAACCATCAAAATCGAAGGGCAGGAATTTCCGCTCGAAGCCGCTTTAGCCCGGGACGATTCCTTGCTCAAAACTATTTTGCAGCCGCATTTTTCATCAATTGAAAATGCCAATATTACGCGGGAAGTAAAAAATGGAAAGCTCTTTGTTACAATCGTCAAAAAAGCGCAGCACAAAGGGGGTCGTAAAAGCCGAAAAAACGATCTCTGCGAGCCGACTCCGTTCGAGGTTTTATGTGAATCCGTTGAGCAAATCAATCCGGCGATCCTGCTTGCGGAAGAATTAATGCGAAAAGATATCAAGGATGTGTTTGATATTGAAGATTTAGAACGGGCGGAAGAAGTCCTGATTGTCAGCCGCGAGGAAATCGGCAGAGTCGAAATGCAATTTACCGCACTCGTAAAAACCCCAGCCGAAGCGGGCAGCCAAATTCCGGTTGGATTTTAAATACTTGCAAATCATAAAACTTTACGATGATTGAACTTGCCACGGCTCAAAAGCCGCATCGAAGCGTCCGAATTAACTGGAACGACCCACAAGAATCATTTGTCGAGCGTCTTTATCAGTCTATTGATTATCTTGGGCATCGAGCGAGAAATTTCAATGCGATCACCGCTTATCGAACTATTGAGAAAATTGTTGCCGATGGGCGCAAATACTCTTTCTTTAAAAAGTTTTTTCCCGAAGAGTGGAAAAACTCAAAGGCAAGTCTTTTCAAAGCCGGATTTTACGAAAATTATTCCGAGCGAGTTAATGAATTATTCGCTCTTGTCAGCCAAAATATGTTCCCTCTTTTGAACGGTTGGAACGATGGAGAGCCGGATGCCGATTTCGAGAATTTCAGTATTTTTTCGCTCAATCTGGATTTGTGCTGTGAAGATTTTGACTATGAAAATTTGCGCGTAAGTTATGTCGCCGCGCTTCTCTTTTTTTTTCAAGATGAGGAAATCTGGGAGTATTTTGCAAAAAATTATCAAATAAATAAATATGAGTTTCCAAAAATCTACGAACGCCCTGACGAAAAGCTGTGGAATATTAAGCAAACGGGCAATCCCGGACTTTATCTCAATATTTTTGAGTTGGTTGACCATTCGACGGGAAATCCGTGGCTTGACAGAACGAATTGCCGCTATGGAGAATGCTATGCGTGGGATGAAGAAACATTGGAGTTTCTGACGCAAAGTTACCGGGATGCTCAGGAGATTCTCGAAAAAGCCGCCCTGCTTGACGAAGTGTTTGAAGCCGATCCGAAACGGGTTTTGCTGGAAATGATTTCGCTTTGGAATAAAGGACGGATTTCATCTGCCGGAAAAAGGAGCGGCAGATAATTGGCGAAGATTTTTTATTTTTTAGATAATAGTCCGTCTATGGAAATAATGTTACACTAAGAAAGATTAGACCCTTATCTTTTCTTAGTGGGTTTAGCTAAGAAAACTTTTTAACTTTATGTTGGAACTAAAATCGAAGCGTACGGGTTATTTGACCCGGCGGGCAACTGTCGGCGAATCTTTTTATTCAT
>CAYUGW010000203.1:0-7231 GCA_964444245.1 uncultured Blastocatellaceae bacterium
GGTCGAGATCGAAAAGGGAATCGGAACGCATGTCAAAAGCGAAAAATGGAATGAGATTATTTCCGATGCTGAAACCATTATTCTCGATACGCGCAATGATTACGAATATAAAATCGGGACTTTTAAGAATGCGGTAAATCCGCAAACAAAGAGTTTTAATGAATTACCGGAATTTATCGAAAAAAATCTCGATCCAGAAAAGCATAAAAAGATCGCAATGTTTTGCACGGGCGGAATCCGCTGCGAAAAATTCGCGCCGTATTTGAAAACGCTCGGATTTGAAGAGGTTTATCAACTCGAAGGCGGAATTTTGCGCTATTTGGAAGAAATTCCCGAAAACGAAAGTCTCTGGGAAGGCGAATGTTTTGTTTTTGATGAGAGAATTTCTCTGGACGAAAAACTTGAAAAGGGACGCGAAACGGATTTCAGCGTTTCGAGCAAAAAAGATTTAGAAAAATGATAAAAATCTCACCGGCACGAATTGCCGCTTTTGAAATTCTAAACAAAATCGAAAAGGAAAGCGCATTTTCTTCGGTTCTTTTGCCGATTTATGAAGAAAATCTCACGCCGAAAGACCGCGCACTCTGTCACGAATTGACGCTTGGAATTCTGAGAAAACAGATTTTTCTCGACAAATTAATCGAAAAATTCACCGAAAAAAACATCGAAAAATTCGATCTTGAAGTCATTCTGGCATTGCGTTTAGGGCTTTATCAACTTTTGTTTCTCGATAAAATTCCGGCGTTTTCGGCGATCAACGAATCGGTAAATCTTGTTCATCGCGCAAAAAAGCGTTCGGCGAGCGGTTTGGTCAATGCGGTTTTGCGGCGCATCTCGCGCGAAAAAAACTTTGATTTGGAATTTTCAGATGAAACGGAAAGGATTTCGGTCGAAACTTCGCATCCGAGCTGGCTGATCGAGCATTGGATTTCGCAATTCGGAATTGAAGAAACCCTCAGAATTGCCGCAGCAAATAATGAAAAGCCGAATTCGGCTTTTCGTTTTACGGCGAAATTTTACAAGCAAAAGGCAGAACGGCAGAGAGAAATTTTAAGTTTATTCGATGAACTCGATTTGAAAAAATCAGAATATATTGAAGATTCTTTTGTGGTTGAAAAGTCAAACGAAAAATTGCGCGAATCAGCCGCCAAAGGTTTGATCTATTTTCAGGAAGAAGGTTCGCAGATGGTCGCGCAAGTTATTGACTTGCAGGAAGATGAAAGCTTTCTCGACGTTTGCGCCGCGCCGGGAAGCAAGGTGAGTTTTGTAATTGCCGAAATCGGGAAGAAGATTTCAGATTTCAGATTTCAAATTTCAGATTTCAAAGATCAAAGATCAAAGATCAAAGATCAAAATTTTATTGCTGCGGGCGATTTGTATGAACATCGCGTTCGGATTTTGCGCGAAAACTGCCGGAATCAAGGCGCGGAATCTGTTCAGGTTTTGCGGTATGATGCGGAAAATTCACTGCCTTTTGCGGATGAAAGTTTTGACGCGGTTTTGCTGGACGCGCCGTGTTCGGGAACGGGAACGATTCGACATAATCCCGAAATCAGATATTTTTTGCAGAAAAAAGATTTTAAAGAATTACAGTCCAAACAACTCGAAATCATCCGAAACGCATCAAAGTCGGTTAAAAGCGGCGGAAGACTTATTTATTCGACTTGTTCTCTGGAAATGCAGGAAAATGAAGAGGTTATTGAAAGGTTTCTGAGCGAAAATCCCGGGTTTGAAAAACACTCCCCAAATTTATATGAAGGTTTTTTAACCGAACAAGGTTTTTTGCGAACTTTTCCGAGCCGCGATAAAATTGACGGATTTTTTATATCGGTTTTTAAAAAGAAATAATATCTGTTAAAGTTTGTAAGGTTTCGGGTTCGTTACTTTTGGCAAAAAATGATAGAATTTCGAGTAATTTTGCGAAGTTTCAAAAAATAAAAAATGAGTTTTATAAAATCGACAGCATCGGCATTTGGAAAATTATTTACCGTTTTACTTCTTTCGGCGGCATTTTTGTTCGGAATGGTCGGCGTAGTTTATATGTCTTTGCAAGGTGAGGAAATTAAAATCCCCGATCTTGTCGGCAAAGATGTTAATGAAAGCGAAGCCGAACTTGCCAGACTCGGGCTGAAAATCAAGGAACGCGCCAAAAGAGTCAGCAACGAAAAGCAAAATACGATTTTAGAACAGCTGCCGAAAGCCGGAGAAACCGTAAAAACCGGACAAATGATTCTGGTCGTCGTCAGCAAGGAAAATCCGGACGGTAAAGTTCTCGACACGATCAAACAGGTGGATGAAAAAGACGAGATTGAAAAAATCGAAGAATTAATTTCGGATAAGCCTGTGAAGGCGAACAAAAGCACCGATAATTCCAATAAAAAGAAAAGTTCAAAAACACGCGACGTAATTGCAAATAAAGCCGCTGAAAATTCAAATTCGGATAAAGCCGACAAAAAGGGCGACGATCCGGCAGTTAAACCGAAAACAACTGATGACAAAAAACCGGCGGCGGGCGATAAGCCGGGCGACAAGAAAACCGTTGACAAACCGGGCGACGGTAAATCAGATTCCAGAAAACCGGCGACTGCCGCACCGGGCGCAAGCGATACGCGACCGCGGAGAACGCCGTAATTTCAGAAGCGGCTGGTGGTTTTAAATTATTAGAATAAAAAAAATACGGAATTCCCCCAAACAAATTTAACAAATACGAATGTTTGAAATAGCACCTTCAATTTTATCTGCGGATTTCTCAAGACTCGGCGAAGAAATTCGCGCCATCGAAGCGGGCGGCGCAACAGTTTTGCATTTCGATGTGATGGACGGGCAGTTCGTTCCGAATATCACGGTCGGTCTTCCGGTTTTGAAATCGGTCAGAAAAGTAACGGATTTAACCATTGACGCGCATTTGATGATTGAAAATCCGGGAAATTACGCGGCGCAGTTTGTCGAAGCCGGAGCGGATATGGTTTCGGTTCACGTCGAAGCCGATGTGCATCTGCAGAGAACTCTGACGGCGATTCGCGAAGCGGGCGGAAAAGCCGGAATTGCGATAAATCCCGGTACGCCGCTCGTTGCTTTGGAAGAATGTTTGCCGTATGCCGATTTTATTTTGCTGATGTCTGTAAATCCGGGTTTCGGCGGACAAAAGTTTGTGCCGACAATGATTGATAAACTGCGCCGTCTGAGGCAGCTTATCGATGAACGCGGTTTTGAAACGAAAATCGAGATTGACGGCGGAATCGATGCGGAAAATATCGGAAAAATAGTCGAATCGGGCGCGGAAATAATCGTGGCGGGTTCGGCGGTTTTCGGCAGAGGAACTCCGACCGAATCGGTTAAGGAATTGATCGAAGCAGCGACGACGGTTTGGGTTTGAAATCCCGACCTTGAAAATAAAAATTTTGAATTCGGAATATAAACGAGGTAATTATGTTTTTTCTTAAAAATAAATCAATAGTTTTAAGTTTGATTTTACTTTTGGCTCTTTTGTCCGTGCCGTCTTTGGCACAGAACACAAGTTCGTCAACTCCGATGCAGCGGCTGGAAATTATGCGGCAGAAATTGGATGCGATGCGGCGTTCGCTCGACAGCACGATTTCGGTGGTCAGAGATGAAAACAAAGGTGATGAATCGAAAAAAGACGATAAGGATTCTTTAGAAACACCGCTCGGTCGGCTTCGGTCTTTGGATAAGGAATCATCGAGTCTGCAATCGGAAGTAAATAATCTGCGCGGCAAAGTTGACCGGTCGGAAAAATACGAGATGAGCGATATTGATTCCATCGAGGAGAGAGTTGCCGATTTTCAAACGAGAGTTGACAGAGCCTTGCTCGAAACGGCATCATCGCGCGCAAATCCGGTTTCCAATGTCGGAGCGGAACGCAAAATCAAGAAAAAGAAAAAGTTTCTGGGAATTTTCGGCGGCGGCGGAAATGATGAATACGACGAATTGATCGGCAGCGTCGTGCCGGGACGCGACCGCGAACTTTTTATCGAAGCAACCCGCAACGTCCGCAAAAACCGCTACGATGTCGGACGGCTTTTATTTCAAACGATTATTACGACTTATCCCGATTCGTCTTACTTGCCGATGGCAAAACTGGCGGTTGCCGATTCGTTTTATCTGGAAGGCTCGACCAGCGCGTTAATTCAGGCGACCGCATCGTATCAGGATTGGCTGACGTTTTTCCCGACGCATCCGCTTGCCGACCGCGTTCTGCTGAAAATCGCCGAATCGCAGATGCGAAGAATCGGTTTGCCCGACCGCGATTCGACATCTGCCAAAATCGCCGAGCAGCGTCTGAAAGCACTTCTCCAGCAATATCCTAATTCATTGCTCCGGCAAGAAGCCGTATCGCGTTTGAAGGAAGTTCAGGACAATCTCGGTTTGCACAATCTGATTATCGCCAATTATTACTATAAACAATCGGTTGATTATAAAAAGGGCGGATTAAAGGGGGCGCAGTCGCGCTATAACGAAATTTTGGAAAAATATCCGGATTTCAGTTTTATGGACGAAGCACTTTACAAATTGGCAGTAACTTATCTGATCGAAGAGGAAACCGATCAGGCGGCACGTTTCTTCCAGAAAATAGTAAGTGATTATCCGAACAGCGAATGGGTTAAAAAATCAAAAGAACAACTGGAATTGATCGGGGCAAGCATTCCCGAACCGAATCCGGAAAGAATGAATGTTCTGCCGCCCGAAGACGTTTCGTTTTTCCGAAATTTCAGAAACGAACTTTTCGGTATTTATCCTTTGACCATTGATAAAGACGGCGTTTTGATGACCAATAAATTCGATTCAAAGAAATTCGAGTTAATTGATCAAATTATCGAAAATCAGGGCGACATCAGCGAATCACAGATTCCGAAATCTCTGACTACGGTAATTTCGCAACGTCAGGCAGCCGCGGTTCAGTAATGAAACTTGTTTGATAAATTCATATTCAAAATTGATTTGTTTTAGGTCGGAGCATAAAATTATAATTGTGTTCCGACCTAATTTAGTATTATGAGCGAAATTTCGACAGAAAATTTATCCGCACTCGATAAAAAATATAAAGCGACTAAGATTATTTTTTTAGCGCAGATTGTTTTTACGATTGTATTGGTAATAGTCGGCTGGTTTTACGCGGCAAATGTTGAAAACGCGATTTCCGAAGAATCTCTGATGTCTTTGCGTGTCGGCGTGATTTTTATAGCCATTACGACGTTTGTTCTGCGCCGGATGCTGACGCGTTGGGACAGGTTAAAGACTATCGCACTGCTTAAAGGAATTCCGGGTCTTCTAAATTCCTTACAAACAAATGCCGTAATAATGGCGGCAATGGCTGAAATTATTGCCATTATCGGATTTTTGATCGCAACTCTGGGCGGAGTTAAAACCGATGTCTTAACCTTCGGCGCGGTTTCTCTGATTCTCTTTTTAATAAATTTCCCGCGCCGCGCTGTTTGGGAAAAAATAGTCGCTAATCTTGAAAAAATTTAGAGGTTTTAAATGAAAAAAAATTCGAGTTTGTTAATTATTGCTTTGTTGTTACTGACAATTCAGACGGTTTCGGCACAAAATGAAAAAATTCCGCCGCCGCCGCCGCGACCGATTTCAACGCCTGTCGCCCAAAATCCTTCGACCGCCAATTTGGAATATCTGCAGCAAACAACGGAAATTCCGCGAGAAAGACGCGAGCAGGCTTACGCCAAACTGCTCGAAGGTCAGCGGTATATCTGGCGTTTGAGCAATGCCCGTTCAACGGCGGGAATTTCCGCCGGAACAAGATTAGCCAAAGACGCGCTGCAAAAAGCAGTCGAACTCGATCCGACGCTTGCCGAAGGTTATACGGCTCTCGCCGAATTAACTTATAAATCGCCGCCGAATGATTATGACGAAGCGATTCGGCTGGCAACTATTGCCGTCAAAATCAATCCGAATAATTTCGGCGGACATCAAATTCTGGCGCGGCTCTATACTCTGAAAAGCCGTCTGAATCGCGGAAATCTCGATGCTGCAAACGCGCAAAAAGCTATTGAAAGCTGGAAACAGATTGTCCGGCTCGATCCGCGAAATGCCGAAGCTTACGCATTTTTAAGCGAATTCTACGGCGTTTTAAAACAGCCGAAAGAAAGAATTGCCGCTTTGCAAAACTGGCTCTCATCCGCCCAACCGATTGATCAAAGATTTTATCGCGGAATTATGGGACAGGAAGACTTATCACCCGAAAGTGCTTTGGTAAAACTCGGCGCGACCTTGATCGGCGAAGGCGAAACCCGCGAAGCCGTCGAAATTTTGAGCCGGGCGGTTGCCGATAATCCGAATGATGAAATTGCCGTCGAATTATTAAGCCGTGCAATCGAGTCGGCAGACGACCGGACGGCGGCGACCGCGGTTGAAGCACTTCAACAGGCGACTTTTGCCAATCCTGAAAGTGTTCCATTAATTTCGCTTCTTACGGAAATCCAGATAAGATCGGGAAATATTGACGGCGCGGCAAAACTCCTTCGCGATTCGATTGATAAATTAAAGGGGAAAAATAAATTTGCCGCTGCGGATTTACAGATTCGTTTGGGCGATCTCTATGCCGAAACCGAACGCTTAGATGAATCGATAGCGGTTTATAAAAATACCTTGCTGATTCTCGGAATTGATAATCCTCAAACAATGACGCGATCAGATCGTGAAGCGGCAGAAGTCGTTTTTGGGAAAATGATTCGAACCTACAAAAATGCCGATCGTCCCGTTGATGCGAAGAAGGTAATAGATCAGGCGGCTTTGTTATTCGGCAAAGACGATTTATTTGCCGATAAACAATTAATTGCTTTTCACCGCGAAAACGGGGAAAGAGCAGAAGCATTGCAGGCAGTCCGGGCGGCTCGTCTGGTTTTCCCGCAAGATTACGAACTTTTAAGACTGGAAGCCGAAATTTTAACGGAAAACGGACAGGTTGATGAAGGTGTCGGGCTTTTAAGAGCATTGATCGTAACAAAGGATACAAGCAATGGAAGCGGCGGAAATCCTCTGGTGCTTTATGACGATTTTATCAATTATTTATATATTTCCAATCTATACAGTCAGGCAAAACGCGGAAAAGAAGCCATCGAAGCAGCCAATCAAGCTCTGGCTCTGGCAAAAGGTGAGGAGCGAAGGCAAATTGCCAAATTAACTCTGGCAACCGCCCAGCAAATGTCCGGCAATTTTCAAGCCGCCGAACAGATTTTGCGGGAAATCTTAAAAC
>CAYUGW010000204.1:0-7154 GCA_964444245.1 uncultured Blastocatellaceae bacterium
AACATCATATTTTATAAAAAAGATTTTTGTCCCGTCAGCCGAAAACTGCGGATCGCGGTAAATTTTTCTGGAACTGCTCGATAAAATCTCGCGTTCATCGCCGCCGTCGGACGCTTTTGCCGAAAGAAGCTGCATTTTTTCGCCGTAGCGGACGTATAAAACTCTCTCACCGTCCGGCGAAATCGCGCCGAGATCATTAACCGTTTCAGCAATTTTGCGCGGTGCGCCGCCGAGCGAAGAAATGCGGTAAAGCGTCCCGTGCGGCGCACCTCGAGTCGCGGTTATGTAATAAATTTGACTGCCGTCTTTTGAAACGGTCAAACCGCCCCAGAAAAAAACGGGCTGCGGCGGAAGGAGCTGAAGCGCGTTTTTGTCTTCGACGCGCCTGATCCAGAGGCTTCTCTGTTCGTCGTTTTCGATTGTGTTGTAAGCGACGGATTTTCCGTCCGGCGTGATGTGTGCGTAAACGACGTTATTGGTTTGCGAAAGTTTACGCAGCGTAAGATTTTCAAAACTGATCGGCGGCGGCGGAGTTTCTTTGGTCAAAAAATAAAAACCGAGTCCGAACATTATAAAAATCAGCAAAAATACGGGGACGAAAAATCCTTTTTGCGAAAGAAAACTTTTTTCCGAAACGAATTTCATCGAACCGCTGTCCATTGAAATTCCGGCTTCGACCGCTGCTTTGATTTCTTCCAGAATAACGCGAACTTCCTGCATCGTTTGAAAACGGCGGCTCGGATTTTTGTTTAAACACCGCATAATCAGGCGCGAAAGCAGAAACGGCGTGTCGGGTTTGATTTCGGAAACCGGCGGCGGCTCTTTCGTCAGAAGTGCGCTGACAATCGAAGCGTAGCTTTCGCCTTTAAACGGTCGCTCGCCCGTCATCGCTTCGTACATTACGATTCCGAGACTGAAAATATCGCTCCGGCTGTCAACCGTTTCGCCTTCGGCTTGCTCGGGCGACATATAAGCGGGTGTTCCCAGAATTTGCCCGGATTTTGTCAAACTCAGGGTCGAGGCTTCGGATGCGATATTTTTCGGATCGATCTGCGCCAGACCGAAATCGAGGATTTTCGGCACATTTCCCGAAGTAATCATTATATTTCCGGGTTTTATATCGCGGTGAATAATTCCTTTTTCGTGCGCGTGAGCGAGCGCGTCCGCCAGTTTGATAAACCATTCGAGAAAGGTTTTTAAATCCAGACCGTTTGCCGGAATCATCGAATCGAGCGTTTTTCCCTCGACAAATTCCATCGTGATAAATTGCTGTTCGGTGACATTTTCGACCGAATAAATCGTCGCGATATTCGGATGATTGAGCGTCGCGGCGGCACGCGCTTCGGTTTGAAAACGGCGCAGGTAAAGCGGATGTTTTGATAAAGAAACCGGCAGAAATTTGACGGCGACAAAGCGTTCGAGCCGCGTATCTTTTGCCAGATAAACCTCGCCCATTCCGCCCGAACCGATGCGCGACATTATCTGATAATGTCCTAAACTCACGCCGCTCAAGGAAGGAGAATTTAATTCGGAAAAAAGAGAAACGGCGTTTTTAAGCACGTTTCCGGTAATAAAATTTCCGGCTTCGGTATCAACCGCCAGAAGCGATTCGACCTCGTCGCGCAAAGTTTCGTCGTCGGCGCAAACTCTTTCGAGATAAATCTTTCGCGCGTCCGATTTTAATTCCAGCGCGGAATTGTAGATTTCGGTTACTTTTTCCCAACGCTCAGGGGTCATAATCAATTTTTATTCAGTTCACGGTAAAGCCACGCCCGCGCAATACTCCAATCGCGGCGCACGGTGCGCGTCGAAATGCCGAGCGTTTTGGCTATTTCTATTTCGCTCAAACCGCCGAAATACTTGAGTTCGACAATTTGCGCCTGACGCGGACTCAATTCGGCAAGATTTTTTAACGCGTCGTCAAGAGCGACCAGATCAACGGGTTGTTCTTCGGAAATTTGAGCGGCTTCTTCGAGTTCGATTTTCTGTACTTCGCCGCCGCGTTTGCGGCTCTGACGGGCGCGGGCGGAATCAACCAGAATCCGGCGCATCAATTGTGCCGAGATCGCAAAAAAATGTTGTCTGTCCTGCCACTGAACCTGGCTCGAATCAATCAGGCGCAAATATGCTTCATTGACCAGCGCGGTCGTTTGCAGCGTGTGTCCGGCTTTCTGCCCGCGCATATAATGACCGGCAAGGCGGTGAAGTTCGCTGTAAACAAGCGGCATCAGTTCGTCTAAAGCGGATTTATTTCCGTTTCTCCACGCCAGCAGAAGATGCGTAATTTGTTGCGTCGGGGGCTGATTCATTTAGGGTTTTTTTTCTGCGAAAATCTGTCTGATACTTCGATTTTTATTAGCTCAAAAAATTTTAACATAAGTTTTTGATTTGCTTAAATCTTTTTTGTCCTGTCTTGCCCGCGTTTGCCGTCTTTAAAGATGAAGCAAATTATCGGGCGAAATAATTTAATAAAATTTTTATACGAAAACGCGGATGATTTGTTTGCAAAACAAGCCGAAAACATTTCGGTTTGAGAAATTTTACAAATTATATAAGGAGCAATTATATGGCAAAATTAGAAACTTTTTTTGCGCTGGAAGAAATAAATGTGACGGCATCGGTCGGCAACAACGGAGTCAATCTGGAAGACGATGTGATGGTTGTGCAGGCTTTGCTGAAATATTCCCTGCCGGAGCGCAAGTTCTTTAGAGGGATGAAATTTTCCGAACCGACCGGAACGATGGACAACAACACCAAAACGCTGATCAAACAATTTCAGAGTTTCGTGCGGAAAACAACCAAAGCGAAAGTTACGGTTGACGGGCGGATCGATCCGGCAAAAGGCACGACTGCGTTCGGCAGTAAAGGACAATGGACGATTCAGATTCTGAACGGCGCGGCACTCGAATATTATTTCCTGAGCGGTGCCAAAGGTGAAAGCTATATCCACGACCTGTGCCGCAGATTTCCGCGGGTAGAAAGAACCATCGGCGAACTGCCGGTCGGAACTCTCGGCTTATCGCTCGAACCTTCCGTAAGACCCGGAGTCGGTTCGCTCGGGTTGGCTTTGGAGTAGTACTTATTTGCGATTTGCGATTTGCAATTTGCGATTGGTTTGAAATCCGGCGATTTTTTTATACAAAGCGGAGATTGAGATTAAAACTTGTAAATTGTAAATCGCATAAGTCCAATGAATTTATAAATTCGAGGAATAATAATGAAAAAAATACGACAGATAACAAAATTAACGACGGTTTTTCTGCTTTTGACAATAAGCGTTTTCGCGGCTGATCTGCGGAACGAAGACGGAAAACGCTACGAAGTCAAAGTTCACGAAAGTTCGACGACGCGAAATACCTGGATTGATGCGAATTCGACGATGGTAAGCGTTTGCAGCAATTGCGAGATCGAAGTAGTCGGCATCGGCAAGATTAAAATCAGCGGTTCGGAACGCGCCGTCATTAAAAACGGCAAATTGACGAAACAATAAAAAGCTGAGGTTAAAGCCGGGAGCGCAGACAGCCTGCCTGCACCGTCGCTTAAAGCGGCGGAAAGACTGTTTTAATAAAATCAAGTTTATTGAAAGCACGGGCTTTTTCGCGCTCACGCGCTCATGCAGGCAAGGCTGCCTGCGCTCCCGGCTTTAATCAAGGAGTAATAAAAAATGTTGGAAAAATCTTTATACGATACAAATCCGGAAGTGCAGAGCAGTTTTCAAGGTTTGGTAAAAACGGCGACGCGGACTGAAAAAAGTCAGGTCGTTGATGTTATCACGCTGGCTTTCAGCACCGATCCGGCGGCGCGTTGGATGTATCCGAATTCGCAGCAGTTTTTGCAGTCTTTTCCGAATTTTGTGCGAATGTTCGGCGGCAAGGCTTTTGAAACGGAAAGTGCTTATTGCATTGAGGGGTTTGCAGCCGCATCGCTTTGGCTGCCGCCGAATGTCGCTCCGAATGAAGATGCGCTCGTTTCATTATTTAAAAACAGTGTTGATTGCCGGATTCAGGACGAAGTGTTTTACGTTTTCGAGCAGATGGGAAATTTTCATCCGAAAGCGCCGCATTGGTATTTGCCGCTGATCGGTACCGATCCGGCGCAACAGGGAAAAGGTTTCGATTCGATTTTGATGCACCACGCCCTGAAGCGTTGCGACCGCGATAATGTGCCGGCATATCTGGAGACTTCAAACGCGAGAAATATTTCGCTTTACGAGCGGTTCGGTTTCAGATTGCTCGGCAAGATTCAGGTCGGTTCGTCGCCGACGGTTTTCCCGATGCGGCGCGAACCAGTTAACGAAATTTCCGCTTACGACGCGGAATCTATCCAAAATAATTAATAAAAGGAGTAAATAAAAAATATGTTAGACGCAATTATAAATAATAACCAAAGAGACGCGCCGAACTACGATTACCGCGAAACGATTGTCGCATCGGAAAGAGTAAGCTGGCGCATTGAAGACATTATCGGCGGCGATAAACGGCTGGATTTTTCAAAGCCTTTTATGCCGGAATCGCTCGCACGGGTTGAAGAATTATCTTTCTTGAACGCGGACGAAAAGCGCATTTTGAATCAAATTCGGGGACACGCTTATTTGAGCATTTTCGGTCTGGTCGAAGAATTTATTCTGCCGTTTGTTCTCGATCACATTCGCCCGTCGCTCGATGATAACGATTACCGTGTGCGTGCTTTTCTGCAATTTGCCGGTGAAGAAGCCAAGCACATCCAGCTTTTCAAAATCTTCAGCGAAGAATTTCAGAATAATTTCGGTACGGAATGCGCGGTCATCGGTCCGCCTGCGGAAGTTGCCAAAGCCGTCTTATCGCATCAGCCTTTGGCGGTCGCCATCGCTATTTTGCATATCGAATGGATGACGCAGCGGCATTTCGTCGAAAGTGTCAAGGACAATCAGGAGTTGGACGCGCAGTTTAAGAGCCTTCTGAAAAATCACTGGCTCGAAGAAGCGCAGCACGCCAAGCTCGATACGATGATGATCAAATCGCTCGCCGAAGGAATGAGCGCGGAAGAGATCGAAAAAGCGATTGACGAATATCTGGAAATCGGCGGTTTTCTCGATGAAGGCGTTCGTCAGCAGACGATCTTTGATCTCGAAGCGTTTGAACGGGCGACCGGAAGAAAATTAAATGAGCGAGAGCGCGAAGATTTTATTTTTTCGCAGCATCAGGCAAACCGCTGGACTTATCTCGGAACGGGAATGACGCATCCGAAATTTCTGGAAACGCTCGAATTCTTAAGTTCGGAGCAAAGAAAACGGATCGAAGAAATCGCGCCGGTTTTTTGTTAATCAATACGCCGGGAACGCAGGCAGCCTTGCCTGCATGAGTCCGATAGGACGAAAAAGCGTTTGCGTAAAATCAAGATTATTGCAATCAAAGACTTTTTCGCGATACCCGCGCTCAGGCGCAGTCAGGCTTCCTGCGCTCTCGGCTTAGGACAAATTTTATAAATAAAGGAGTAATAATTTTATGTTTGATACAAAAGTAAAAGAAACAACAATGGTCAACGGTGTTAATGTTGACGAATTAATCGGCACGATTGAAGCCGTCAAAGAGCAGCCGGAACTGGCAAAAACGCAGTTTCGTGCCGGAAATGAATGGATAAATGGTGCCCATAACCGGACGAGCATAAACGGAGTTTACGGCGCGGGACAGGAACAAACGCGCAAACAGACGTTTGTCTTGGAAAAGGATGAGCCGGAATTTCTGCTCGGAAATGACATTGCGGCAAATCCCGTCGAACATCTTCTGGCGGCTTTGGCGGGTTGTCTGACGACGACGCTCGTTTTTTTCGCGGCGGCGGAAGGCGTTCAATTAGATGAAGTTACATCGAAATTCGAAGGCGACGGCAGTCTTTTGGGATTTCTCGGACTCGATGAAAACACGCGGATGGGATTTGATGAAATTCGCGTAACATTCTCCATCAAATCCGAAGCACCGCGCGAAAAAATTCAGGAACTCGTCGAACTGGCGCAAGCGCGTTCCGGCGTTTTTGAAATGCTGACGAACAAAACGCCTGTTTCGGTTCGATTGGCATAAGCAAAAGAATGGGAAACCGTCCTTTAACAATCAAAATTTACCTGCTTTCGGCTAAACCGAAAGCAGGTAAAAAAAGGAGCAGTTTATGAACACGACAGAATTAACAAATATTCCCGTCAAACAAGCCGAAGTCAACGGAACAAAGCTGGCTTATATCGAGCAGGGAAGCGGCGGTGAAACGATAGTTTTTATCCACGGCGCGCTCAGCGATTTTCGCACCTGGACCGAACAATTCGAGGCGTTTTCAAAGGATTTCCGGGTGATTTCTTACAGCCGGCGCAGTCATTATCCGAATGAAAATGATTCGAATTACACGCGCACGCTGCACACGTCGGATTTGGTCGAATTCTTAAAGACCTTAAATCTCGAAAAAGCGCATCTGGTCGGGCATTCCTACGGCGCGTCAATCGCTTTGACGGCGGCTTTGGAACATCCGGAACTCGTCAAAACTCTGGTTTTGGGTGAACCGAGTCCTTTTCCGGAACTTTTTGACGAAGAAGAAATGCCGCTTTTATCCGCGCAGAAAAAAGGTTTTGATCTAGCCGCGCGGTTTGCAAAAATCGGCGATAAGAAAACGGCGGTCAGAGAATTTCTGCATACCATTGTCGGAATTGATGTTTTGGGATTATTGCCCGAACCGCGCCGCCGCGTCGTTTTGGCAAACGCCGGAACTCTCTTGCCGATGCTTCAGGCTTATTATGATTCGCCCGTCAGCGGTGAAGAGTTAAAAAATGTAAAAACTCCGACCTTGTTGATCACCGGCGAACTCAGTCCGGCAATTGCGCGGCTCGGTAATAAAATGATTAATCGCTGTCTGCCGAATGCGGAAATCGCCGTTCTGAAAGGAGCGTCGCACGGTTTGCAGATGGAAAATCCCGAAGGTTTTAATCAATTGGTCGGGGATTTCCTGGCATTTAATAAAAATACGGCTGATACGGCGATAAAACAGCGATTATACGAAGCAATTTTTTAAAAAGAGAAATCGAATCAGTACCTTTGAAAACTCTGCGTTCTCAATCGGAGTTCCGTAGGAACGGCATATTCCTGATGCCGTTCCTACGGTTGCTAAGTACTCTGTAAATTAAATTTCAAGGTGTTTTT